>JAIBFE010000066.1 GCA_019459705.1 Thiobacillus sp.
AAGGCAATGCCTACAACATCAACGCCGACGTCGCGGCCGGCAAGCTGGCGGGCGTGCTGAAGGCGGAGAAGGTCATTTTCCTCACCAATACCCCCGGGGTGCTGGACAAGGAAGGCACGCTGCTCACCGGCCTGACGCCGCGGCAGGTCGATGAGCGCATCGCCGACGGCACCATCTCCGGCGGCATGATCCCCAAGGTCGGCTACGCAGTCGACGCGGTGAACAGCGGCGTGAAAACCGCGCACATTATCGACGGCCGCGTCGAGCACGCCCTGCTGCTGGAAATTCTGACTCCGGAAGGCGTCGGCACGCTGATCAAGCGTGCCTGATTTCCTCTTTTCCGCAGAATCAGGATACGCTCTGGCCTGATGCGGTAGTTGAGGACAGGCATGGCGACGCCCCTTTTGCTGGAACTGGGTCAAGTTGAGTAGCAGGGCTTTCGTTCGCCTGCTGTTGGCGCCTCTGGCGATTCTCCTGTTGGGACTGGGGCTGACCTATGCTCTCCAGGATGCTGCCCGGACATCCGCCCGGCAGGCACTTCACGACGAATTCGACTTCCGCGTCAATGAAGTCGTCGTGAACATCGTGACGCGCATGACCAAGTATGAGCAGGCGCTGGAAGGCGCAGCCGGCCTGTTCGCAGCCTCAAGCTCGGTCGAGCGCGACGAGTTCGCGGAATATGTCCGTACCCTGAAGCTCGAGGACAAATATCCCGGCATTCAGGGCGTGGGATTTTCCCGGCTGGTTCCTCCGCCGGAAAAGGCCGGACATATTGCACAAACCCGGGCCGAAGGCTTTCCCCAATATGACATCCATCCGCGAGGCACGCGCGATGTCTACACCTCCATCGTCTACCTGGAGCCTTTCAACTGGCGCAACCAGCGTGCCTTCGGCTACGACATGTATTCCGAGCCGGTTCGGCGTGCGGCAATGGACAAGGCCCGGGATGATGAACAAACCCGAATCTCGGGGAAGGTGAAGCTGCTGCAGGAAATCGACCAGAACGTTCAGGCCGGTTTCCTCATGTACCTGCCCGTCTATCGAGCGCAGGCGCCGCACCGGACGCAGGACGAACGCCGTGCGAACCTGATCGGCTGGGTCTACGCCCCCTTCCGCATGGAAGACCTGATGAAGGGCATTCTCGGTGAGCACTTCGGGGAAATCAGTGCGGCCCTGGATCTCGCGATCTACGATGGCGACACCGTAGACGAACGCACGCTGATGTTCTATTCGACCGGCCGGGCCCGCCATCCGCACCCCGTGTTTCACGTGACCCGATCTCTCACGCTCTTCGGCCACCAGTGGACAGTGGTCATCAGCTCGCTTTCCGCCTTCGATGCCCGGCTGAAAAGCGACGAGGCAAACACGATCGCCATTGCCGGCACGGTCGGCAGCGCAATGCTGGCCCTGGTCGTGTGGCTGCTGGTGTCGGGGCGGGAGCGGGCGCTGGCCATGGCAGAAAGCATGACCGTCGACCTGCGTCAGAGCGAAAGCAGGCAAAAGAAACTCAATCGCGCCCTGCGTCTGCTCAGTGACTGCAACATGGCGCTGGTGCATGCCGAAGAAGTGCACGCGCTGCTGGCTGAAATCTGCCGCCTGTGCGTCGAAAGCGGGGGCTACCTGATGGCCTGGGTGGGATATGCGGAGCAGGACGAGGCCAAAACGGTGCGGCCCCTCGCGCAGTCCGGCTATGAGAACGGATATCTCGACAGCATCAGTATCACCTGGGCGGATACCGAACTTGGACGGGGCCCGACCGGGACTGCGATCAGGACCGGCATTCCCAGCGTCAACCAGGACGTCCTGTCCAGCCCTGAAATGGCGCCATGGCGGGAAGCGGCGATCCAGCGCGGCTACCGGTCCAGCATTTCGCTGCCGCTGATCGGCGAGGCGAAAGTGCTGGGTGCCCTGACCATGTATGCACGCGAGGCGGAGGCTTTCGACCCCGAGGAGGTGCAGCTTCTGCAGGAGCTTGCCAACGACCTCGCCTACGGCATCGTGACCTTGCGCACGCGTGCGGAGCATGCGGTCGCCAAGGAAAAACTGGCTTTTCTGGCCCAGTTCGACCCGCTGACCCAACTTCCCAACCGCCTGCTGTTGCGTGATCGCTTCGAGCATGCGGCGCTCGTCGCGGAAAGCGAACACACCACGATGGCGATGCTTTATCTCGACGTGGACAATTTCAAGCAGATCAACGACAGCCTGGGCCACGAGGCGGGTGACAAGGTGCTCGTCTCGGCGGTCGGGCGACTGCAGCAGTGCATCCTGGCGACCGACACGCTGAGCCGGCTGAGCGCCGACGAATTTGTCATCCTGCTGGCGGATCTGCGCGATTCGTCCGCCATTGCCGCTGTGGCCAATGCCGTTCGCGACGTCTTTGCCGACCCCGTCGTCGTGGATGGCAACGACCTGAACGTATCCTTCTCGGTCGGGATCAGCCTGTATCCGGCTGACGGCAAGGATTTTGAGAGCCTGCTCAAATGTGCCGATGCCGCAGTCGAGAGCGCCAAGGCCGCGGGGCGCAACACCTACCGTTTTTTTACCCAGGAAATGAATGCCGACCTGCTGGAGCAGATGCGCTTGACCGGGGACTTGAACCGGGCGGTGCGGCAGCACGAATTCCTGCTCCATTTTCAACCCCAGGTCGACATTCGCACTGGCCGGATAACCGGCGCGGAAGCGCTGGTACGCTGGCAACATCCGGTTGACGGCCTGATTTCGCCTGCCAGGTTCATCCCGATTGCGGAGCGCAGCGGCCACATCGTGCAGATCGGCGAGTGGGTGCTCAACGAGGCATGCCGGCAGGCCAGGGCCTGGATCGATCGCGGCTTGCCTCCCCTGGTGGTGGCGGTCAATCTGTCCGCGGTGCAGTTCAAGCGCGGCAACGTGCTGGAACTGGTGTCCTCGGCGCTTGCCGCCTCCGGTCTGCCGGCGAGTTGCCTGGAACTGGAGCTGACCGAATCCATTCTGCTGCAGGATGGCGATGTGACGATGGAAACCCTGAGTGAACTGAAGGCCCTGGGCACCAAACTATCCATCGACGATTTCGGAACCGGCTATTCCAGCCTGTCCTATCTCAAGCGACTGGATGTCGACAAGCTGAAGATCGACCAGTCGTTTGTCAGGGATATTCTAGCAGACGGAGACAGTGCCTCGATCATTCAGGCCATCATCCAGCTGGGCCATATCCTGCAGCTGGAACTGATCGCCGAAGGCGTGGAAACCGATGCCGAACTGGCATTCCTTCGCGCCTCCGGCTGCGATGCGGCGCAAGGGTATCTGTTCAGCCGACCGGTTTCGGCCGAGCTGTTTGTAAAGCTCGTCCGCAACGGCGTCCACTGGCCCGCATGAACTGACTGAACCCTGGATGGGAACGGATCGAATGCTGGATAATCCGCAACGCGATAAACCCACGCACCTCCCCCGATATAGAAAGACAGCGCATGCGTTACTGGCTGATGAAATCCGAACCCTCCGACGTTTCAATCGACGATCTTGCCGCCATGCCCAAGCAGAGCGTGGCTTGGTACGGCGTGCGCAACTATCAGGCGCGCAATTTCATGCGCGACCAGATGAAGCCCGGCGACAAGGTGCTGTTCTACCATTCGTCGTGCGCCGAGCCGGGGATTGCGGGATTGGCAGAGGTCGGCGTGGCGGCGTATCCGGACGCCACCCAGTTCGACCCGAAGAACAAGTACTTCGACCCCAAAGCCACGCCGGAAACGCCGCGCTGGTTCAACGTCGACGTCAGGCTGGTGAAGAAGACGCGGCTGATGCCGCTGTCCGAAATCCGCGGCTATCCCGAACTCGCCCACATGCGCATCCTGCAGAAGGGCAACCGCCTGTCGATCACCCCGGTTGACCCGGCCGAGTACGCCTTCATCATCAAACACCTGTAATGCCGGAGCTGGCCACCGCGCTGCTCACGGCCTACGTCGGTCTTGGCCTGGTGGTCGGCTTCGTCGCCGGGCTGCTCGGCGTCGGCGGCGGCCTCATCATCGTGCCGGTGCTGATCATGCTGCTGCATGCAAACGGGCTGGCCGCCGGCATGGAGCCTCAACTAGCGCTCGGCACCTCGCTCGCGTCCATCCTGTTCACCTCGCTGTCCAGCGTGCGCGCGCATCATCGCCACGGTGCGGTCGAATGGCCGCTGGTTCGGCGCATCACGCCGGGCATCCTCGCCGGTACCCTGGCCGGCGCGGTGCTGGCGGCGCAGATGTCGGCGTTTGTCCTGAAGCTGTTCTTCATCGCCTTCCTGTTTTACGCCGCCGTCCAGATGTGGCTGGACTTCAAGCCAGCGCCCCAGCGCGGTCTGCCAGGGCGCGCCGGCACCACGCTGGCGGGCGGGGCGATCGGTGCGGTGTCGAGCTGGGTCGGCATCGGCGGCGGCACGCTGTCGGTGCCCTTCATGCTGTGGCACAACGTCCCGCTGCATCGCGCGATTGCCACCTCGGCCGCGATCGGATTTCCGATTGCCGTCGCCGGCGCGGGAGGCTACGTGCTGGGCGGCTGGAACGCGAGCGGCCTGCCGGCCGGCAGTCTGGGCTTTGTCTACCTGCCGGCGCTCGCCGGAATCGTGCTCGGCAGTGTATTGACTGCCCCGCTCGGTGCGCGCACCGCGCACCGTCTGCCGGTGCGTCCGTTGAAACGGATTTTTGCGCTGCTGCTGCTGACGCTGGCGCTACGCATGGTGTGGACGTTTTAGCGCACCACTGCCGAAACATGATCTGGCGTGCGGCAGGGCGAATCGAACCAGATGTTGATGTTTCGGCGCGTGTAACGATTCCAGGCTTGAGTGGCTGCGCGACCCGCGTTAGTCTTTGTACACATGCCGATCCGCCGCATGACCGATCAACTCGTGGAGATACCCATGGCGCACTTGCACGCTGTACATACCACGCTGCAACCGCAGCAAAACGCCTATACGCAACTCACCACGTATTTCGATCCGCATAGCCAGATTGCCTGGGGCTACATGCATGCGGAGCCCCGGCCATGCTTTACGCCGACCCTGTTGCGCGAGCTGCTGGCCTGGGGGAACGGCATGGTCGGCATGATCGATGATCCCGCGCAGCAGGACGTGAAATATTTCGTCCTGGCGTCCAAGGTGCCTGACACCTTCAGCCTCGGAGGCGACCTGAGTCTTTTCATGCAGCATATCGCGGCGCGTGACCGCGATGCGCTGTATCACTACGCCATTTCCTGCATTGACTGCTCGTATGCGGTGCACAGCCACCTGAATCGGCCCAATGTGACAAGCATCGCCCTGGTTCAGGGGCAGGCGCTGGGCGGCGGATTTGAGAGCGCACTGGCGGCCAATGTGCTGATTGCTGAACGCGGTGCCAGGATGGGCCTGCCCGAGATTCTGTTCAACCTGTTTCCGGGCATGGGCGCGATGACCTTTCTGGGGCGGCGTGTCGGGCACCACATGGCTGAAAAAATCATCCGCAGCGGCAAGCTGTATCTGGCTGAAGAACTGTATGAAATGGGCGTGGTGGATGTGCTGGCCGAGCCAGGGGAAGGCGAGGCCGCGGTTTATGAGTACGTCCGGCGCGAGGATAAATCCCGGAATGGCATCCTGGCCTTGCGCAGTGCGCGTGAAATCAGCCAGCCCGCCGCGTACGACGAATTGATCCGTATCACCGAAGTCTGGGTCGATGCGGCCCTGCGGCTGGAGCACAAGGATTTGCGGATGATGGAGCGCCTGGTTTCCCGGCAGACCAGCAAGACCGAGACAGCGGTTTTGCCCGGCTCTTCAAACACGCTCAGCGCGTAGCCTGCTGGCCTGGTAGGCGCCGAGGGCGGTCTGCACTGCGCCCAGCGCAGACCGCACTGCGCCCAGCTTGTCATGGGCCAGGGGGGTCTCGAGTTCAAATGGCTTGATACGCTCGGCTTCGGTACAAAGCTGCGCCAGCTGGTTGGCGCCGACATCGCTGGCGCCGCCTTTCAGCATGTGCAGCTGATGGTGCCACTGGCCATAATCCTGTGCGGCCAGCGCACGCTCGATGTCGCGCAACGCGCGTTCGCTGTCTTCTTCAAAGCTGGCGAGCAGATCCTCGACAAAGGCCGTGCCCCCCAGTTGGGCCAGATCGTCCAGCACGGTTTCATCAAGCTCCTCTGCCTGCAGTACCCGTGACGCCGCCTCGGCGGTGACGGCGGGGCTCTGCGGGACGGCCAGCCGGGCGATGACGTCGACGAGGGCGCGGCTGTTGACCGGCTTGGTCAGGAACGTGTCCGCGCCTGCCGCCTCACAGGCTTCCTGCGCCTCGGCGCGCGCGTCGGCGGTGAGCATGATGATGGGCAGGTGCCCTTTTTCCATGAAGCGCCAGCGCTGTACCACTTCGGGTCCGGACAACTGCGGCATATGCATGTCGATGATGGCCAGGTTGTAAGCCGGATCGCCTGATTCGAGCATGGCCAGCGCTTCTTCGCCATCGTGCGCCAGATAGGTTTTGTGTCCCGCCTGTTCCAGCAAGCCGCGGATGACCCGCTGGTTGACCGGATTGTCTTCCGCGACCAGGATGTGCAGCGCCGGCGCGGTGCCCGCCTGGGACTGGAAGCGGTTGGCCAGCGATACCACATTGTGTGGCATGTCGTGGCTGATGACGGCGTGGATGGCGTTGAACAGCAGGGTGGTGTTGACCGGCGTGCGCAGCACCGAGGCATAGCCTTCCTGTATCCAGCGGGCATCCTGCGAGTGCGCGGCACTGGCGTCGGACTCGATCAGGATGACCGGCAGCGCAGCCAGACTGGGATCGTCGCGCAGCAGGTGCAGAAAGGCAACCGGATCGCCCGGCAGCGCGCTGCGTTCCACCACCACGGCCCCCAGGGGCGTTCCGCCCGATAGATAAGCGGACAGCTCGGCGGCAAGCCGGGCGGTATTGTCGACCGTGACGGTTTCGGCGCCCCAGTTGCGGATGACCGTCTGGACGCGGGTTGCCAATTCGCGCCCTGCAAGGATGGCGACCCGCATCGGTGCGTCGAAATGTTCAGTAGAGGCCGTAACCCCGGCAGACTGCAGGGCAAACGGCAGTTCGAACCAGAATGTTGTGCCTTCGCCGGCGCGGCTGTGCAGGCCGATTTGCCCGCCCAGCGTATCCACCAGCTGCTTGGCGATGGTGGTGCCGAGCCCACTGCCGCCGAAGCGGCGGGTGATGGAGGGGTCGGCCTGGGTAAAGCTGTCGAAGATGCGCGCCTGCGCGGCTTCCGCAATGCCGATGCCGGTATCGACGATTTCGAAGCGCAGACGCTGCGGCTGGCCTTGCCCGACCGGGCGGACGTAGACGTCCACCCGGCCGTGTTCGGTGAATTTGATGGCATTGCCGATCAGGTTGATCAGGATCTGGCGCAGATGGCGCGCATCGCCTTGCAGGTCAAACGGCGTCTGCGGCGCGATGTGCGCCGCCAGCACCAGGCCTTTGCCCTGGGCCTGCGTCTCCATCATCGCGACGGTGCCGTTGACCAGGCGGTGCAGGTCGAAATCCTCGGCTGTACTGACGATACGCCCGGCTTCGATGCGCGAGATGTCGAGCACGTTTTCGATCAGTTCCAGCAAGGTGTTGGCCGATGCGCGGATGATCTGGGCAAATTCCTTTTGCTCCTTGTCGAGCTTGGTTTCCGACAACAGGTCGGCCACCCCGATGACGCCATTGAGCGGCGTGCGCAGCTCGTGGCTCATATTGGCGAGGAAGTTCGACTTGGCCATGCTGGCGTCTTTTTCGCGTTTGACGGCGCCGTGCAACTGCTTCAGCAGGCTGGACGCGTAAAGCGGAACCACGATGAGCGTAAGCCACATCCCCCACCAGAGCGGGGCATGCGAATGCCAGAACGGATTGAACTGATAGACGACAATGAATCCAGCCGCCGACGCCAGCGTCGAAATGAACAGATACGGCATTCCGTAGCGGAAGCCGTTGCCCAGCGTGACCCACAGATAGGTGGCGACAACCGGCGCCCCGGTTTCATTCGAGATCGACAGCAGGTAGGTGGCGACGGTGAAGTCATGCAGCATGCCGATGCTGCGGCGGGTGACGGAGACGCCTGGATCGACGATCGAACCGAGCAGCAGGGACAGGGAAATGAGTGTCAGACCCAGTCCGAGAAAATGGAGCTGGGCATCTACCGCCGGACTGTGCTCAAGCCC
Source organism: Thiobacillus sp. (assembly GCA_019459705.1). Lineage (GTDB taxonomy): Bacteria > Pseudomonadota > Gammaproteobacteria > Burkholderiales > Thiobacillaceae > Thiobacillus. The sequence continues at coordinate 8,144 of JAIBFE010000066.1, forward strand.
CGCGAGCGAGAAGTAAAGATAGAAGCCGGCAACGATGCACAGGCGAATCAGGGCCTGCTGGAATTCGGTGTCCGGCCGTGCGCGAATCCGCTCCTGCAGGCGCCTGACGAAAGCGGGAGGCCGCAACCTCGACATGGCGGCCGGCTTAGTCAGGCGCGTCGCCCAGTTCGCGCATGATGGCCGCCACGGCATCGATGCGCAGTTCAAACGCGCGCGCGCAGGCGGGATCGAAATGCCTGCCGCTTTCGGTCTGGATGAAATTCAGGGCATCCTGGAACGACCATGCGCGCTTGTAGGGACGATTGGAGGTGAGGGCATCGAACACATCGGCCACCGCCACAATGCGTGCAGGCAGCGTAATGTCCTCGCCGGCCAGGCCCTGCGTAAAACCGCTGCCGTCGAATTTTTCGTGGTGGCCGAGTGCGATCACGGCCCCCATCTGCAGGTAGCGCGAAGGGCTGTCGGCGAGAATTTCATGGCCGATCAGCGGATGGCGACGCATGATTTCCTGTTCCTCCGGCGTGTGCCGGCCGGGCTTCAGCAGGATCAGGTCGGGGATGCCGATCTTGCCGATGTCGTGCATCGGCGAGGCGGCTTCGATCTCGTCGCATTCCATTGCGGTGAGGTTGAGTTCCTCGGCAATCAGGCGCGCGTATTTCGACATGCGGATGATGTGGTTGCCGGTTTCCTGGTCGCGATATTCGCCGGCCTTGGCCAGCTTCATCAGGGTCTCGCGCTCGCGGGTGCGCACGGCCCGGGTGGCCTGCATCACCTGCTCTTCCAGCCACATTGCGCGGTCGGCCACCATGCGCTGGCTGCGCCGCAGGGACAGCAGGTTGAGGCAGCGGGCACGGCATTCCAGCGGATCGATCGGCCGGGTGAGAAAGTCGGTGGCGCCGTTTTCCAGCGCCTGATAGCGAATCTGGCGGTCTTCCACCACGGTGACGATGACCAGCGGCACGTCGGCCAGGCGGCGTTCCGCGCGGACGCGGCGGGTGAACTCGATGCCGTCCATGCCCGGCATCCGGTAATCGGTGATGATGAGGTCCGGCGTGACGAGCTGCATCTGCGCCAGCGCGTCCTGCGGGTCGGCAAAGCTTTCCACGATGACGCCCGGCTCCAGCGTGCGGGCCAGGCCTTCAAGCAGGCTGCTAGCGGTGCTGCGGTCGTCGACTATCACCACCCCCGCGCCGCCGCGCGGCCGCACGTCGCGCGTCGGGGCGGTCGGCATAACAGGCGGTACAACACGCAATGGGGTGGAAGTCACTGTTCTCTACCAGGAACGATTGATAATTGTTCAGTTTCGCTCAATTATCGGGTGGGCGAATTGCTAACTTTAATGCGCAGGAGGGGAAATATGAAGAAAAACATGCTGTTGTTTCTGCTGGCCGGGTGCGTTGCGGTGTTCTCCCCGGGGGGGCGGCTGAAGCCTCCGATTATGCCCGCGAGAAAAAATGGGCAGACGAAGTGCTGCCGGGGCTGGTGGTGGGTGATCCGGTCTACCTGCAAACCCCGCGCGGCCACCATAAGTTTCTAAGCCTGTTCGCCCCGGCGGACAGCGGCAAGGCGGCGATCGTCGTCCACGGCCTCGGCATCCATCCCGACTGGGGCATGATCGGCACGCTGCGCACCGAACTGGCCGACCGCGGTTTTGCCACCCTGTCGATCCAGATGCCGATTCTGGCTGCCGACGCCAAGAGCGAAGACTACCCGCCAACGTTCCCCGAGGCCGCCGAGCGCATTGCCGAAGCGGTCGGGTTCCTGAAAGCCAAGGGCTATCAGCAGATCGCCATCGTCTCCCACAGCATGGGTTCGCGAATGAGCCTTGCGTACATGACGGGCAAGCCCGATCCTGCGGTGAAGTCATGGGCCAGCCTGGGCATTTCGGTGGGCGACTACCAGGCGCTGAAACTGCCGGTTCTGGACCTGTACGGCGACAACGACCTGCCGCCGGTGCTGGCGAATGCCGGAAAGCGCAAGCAGAGCCTGGCGACCGGGGATTCAAAACAGGTGATGATTCCCCGCGCCGACCATTTCTTCACCGGGCACGAAGCCGAGATGGTGACGGCGGTGGCGGATTTCCTGAATGCGACGCTGAAGTAAGGCTATCCACGAAGAGCACGAAGGCACGCGAAGCTGCTCGTGTGCCGCATGAGGCGGCACGCTTTTTCTTCGTGTTGCTTCGCGTCCTTCGTGGAAGAAAAGGGTTAGCCCAACAGCCGCGCCATCGCCTCGCGGTACTTCTCGCTGGTCCTGGCGACGATTTCGGCGGGCAATGCCGGCCCCGGCGCCTGCTTGTTCCAGCCGCTGGCTTCCAGCCAGTCGCGCACGAACTGCTTGTCGAAGCTGGGCGGGTTGCTGCCGGGCCGGTACTGGTCGGCCGGCCAGAAGCGCGACGAATCCGGGGTCAGCGCCTCGTCGATCCACACCAGTTTGCCGGTTTCGTCGAGCCCGAACTCGAACTTGGTGTCGGCGATGATGATGCCGCGTGTGAGCGCATACTCTGCCGCAGCCTTGTACAGGGCAAGGCTGACGTCGCGAACCTGCTTCGCCAGATCGAGGCCGATCAACTTGGCCATCTGGTCAAAACTGATGTTTTCGTCGTGCGCGCCGACCGCGGCCTTGGTCGACGGCGTGAAGATCGGCTCGGGCAGGCGGTCGGCCTGCGCGAGACCCGCCGGCAGCGCGATGCCGCACACCGACTGGCTAGCCTGGTATTCCTTCCAGCCCGAGCCCACCAGATAGCCGCGCACGATGGCCTCGACCGGCAGCGCCTTCAGCTTCCTCACCACGATGGCACGGCCGGCCACCTGGTCGCGTTCGTTTTCCGCGACCACCGATTCCGGCGCGACATCGAGCGCCTGGCTCGGCACGA
>JAIBFE010000085.1 GCA_019459705.1 Thiobacillus sp.
GCAGGTGGTGCGGACCCGCCCACATGTAGATGAAGTTGAGCGACCAGAAGTGGACCACTGAAAGTCGATACGAGTAGATCGGACGACCTGCCTGCTTGGGTATGAAGTAGTACATCATGCCGAGGAAGGCGGTGGTGAGGAAGAACCCCACCGCGTTATGGCCGTACCACCACTGCACCATCGCGTCCTGTACCCCGGCGTAGGCCGAGTAGGACTTGGTGAAGGTCACCGGCAGTTCGGCGCTGTTGACCAGATGCAGGATAGCGATCACCAGGATGTAGGCGCCGAAAAACCAGTTGGAGACATAGATGTGCCGGGTCTTGCGCTTGAGGATGGTGCCGAAGAACACCAGCGCGTAGGACACCCACACCACCGTGATCAGCAGGTCGATCGGCCATTCCAGCTCGGCGTATTCCTTGGAACTGGTCAGGCCCAGCGGCAGGGTGACCGCCGCCAGCACGATCACCGAAGTCCAGCCCCAGAAGGTGAAGGCAGCCAGCTTCTCCGCCCACAACCGAACCTGGCAGGTGCGCTGCACGATGTAGTAGGACACGGCAAACATGGCCGAGCCGCCAAACGCAAAGATCACCGCGTTGGTGTGCAGCGGTCGGAGACGTCCGTAAGAAAGCCATTCGATGCCAAAGGTCAGATCCGGCCAGATCAGTTGCGCAGCCAGGATCACCCCGACCAGCATCCCGACGATCCCCCATACCACCGTCATGATGGCGAACTGGCGGACGACCTTATAGTTGTAGGTTGTCGCTTCCATACACGTCTCCCGTGATTGATAACTCGATTAGTACATGCGGATTTGATGATGTTATCCGCATATGCGGATAAATATATCTATTTATAAGAAGCTGTGTCAAGTTGACGCACCCTGCGTGAGCCGGCTGCAGCACACAAGTGTTGTTTGCTTGCGAAAACGCTCTTCATCCCTGTTTTTTATGCCAGATTTAGACTTGGTATAGTCCAGTTCGCGCGCAATTGATATGCATCACGTCCCGAAATCCAGCGCGACCCGCATCTGCTTCATCCGCCACGGCGAAACCGGGTGGAACGTGGAAAAGCGCATCCAGGGGCATACCGACATTCCGCTCAACGAGACCGGGCGGGCGCAGGCGCTGGCGATGGCGTTCAATGCGGCCCATCACCGGTTTCATGCGGTCTACAGCAGCGACCTGGTGCGGGCAGTGGAAACGGCGCAGGTGCTGGCGCAACGCGAAGCCCTGGACGTGAAATTGCTGCCGCAACTGCGCGAGCGGCATTTCGGGCTGTTTCAGGGCATCACCGCTGCGGAGGGCGCCGGGCTTTACCCGCAAGCGTATGCGCACTACGTGGCGCGCGACCTCGATTACGACTTCGAAACGGGCGAGTCGCTGCGCCGGTTTGCCGAACGGGTGGCGGGCGGCATCGACTGGATGGTGCGGCATCACAGCGGGCAGACGATTGCGGCGGTCTGCCACAGCGGCGTGCTGGACGTGGTGTATCGCCGCGCCACCGGGCGCCCGCTGCATACCCCGCGTGACTTCAAGATTCCCAACTGCGCGCTCAACTGGTTCCATTTCGATGGCCAGGGCTGGCATCTGGAAGCCTGGGGCGACCGCCACCATCTGCATGACGTGCTGACGGAGCCACCGGAATGAGTGCGCCGGCGGAATGGATGGTGCTGCTGCGCCACGGCCACAGCGAATGGAATCTCTCCGATCGCTTCACCGGCTGGAGCGATATTCCGCTGACCGAAGTCGGCATCGCCGAGGCGGCCGCGGCAGGGCGGCGGCTGGTGCAGGCGGGGCTGGCCTTCGACGAGGTGCACGGCTCGGTGCTGCAGCGCACCCGCCAGACGGCCGAGGCGCTGCTGACTGCGATGGGCACCCCCGAAGTGCCGCTGTACACCACCTGGCGCCTGAACGAGCGGCATTACGGCACATTGCAGGGCATGAACAAGCAGGAGATTTTTGCGACCTGGGGCGAACAGGCCTCGCGTCGCTGGTGGCGCGGCTATGTCGAACCGCCGCCGTCGCTCGACTGGGACGACCCGCGCCATCCGCGCTTCGATCCGCTGTATGCCGCGCTGGCGTCCGACGGTTTGCCCGCCAGCGAAAGCCTGCGCGATTGCCAGCAGCGCATGCTGCCGTACTGGAATGACGTGCTGGTGCCGCGCTTGCGTGCGGGGCGACGCCTGCTGGTCATCAGCCACGGCAACACCCTGCGCGGGCTGGTGATGCATCTGGAGGGCCTCTCCGCCGAGGAAATGGAACGGGTGGAGATTCCTTCCGGCGTGCCACTGCGGGTCCGCTTCGCAGCCGACCTGACCGTGCTGGGGCATGAATGGCTGGCGGTGCCCGCCGTCGTGCCCGTCGCTTGAATCAGCTGATTCCCAGATCCTGCGCCAGCCCGGCGTGGGTGACTTTTCCCGCGTGCACGTGCAGTCCCGCCTGCAGCCCGGTGTCGGCTAGCAGCGCGGCCAGTCCCTGTTCCGCCAGCGCCTGTACATAGGGCAGGGTGGCATGGGTGAGCGCCTTGGTGGCAGTGCGTGCCACGGCACCCGGCATGTTGGTGACGCAGTAATGGACGATGCCCTCGGCCACGAAGAAGGGATGGCTGTGGGTGGTGGGGCGCGAGGTCTCGGCGATCCCGCCCTGGTCAATGGCCACATCCACCAGCACTGCGCCCGCTGGCATGTGCTTCAGCGAGGCGAGGCTGATCAGGCGCGGTGCGTGGCGTCCCGGAATCTGCGCAGCGCCGATCACGATATCGGCATATCCTAGGCTGTCGTCAATCGTGTCGGGCGAGGAGAAGCGCGTCTCCACCCGGGCGCCGAACTGCGCCTCGGCGTGAGCGAGCTTGTCGGCCTGGCGGTCGACCAGCGTGACGCGCGCGCCCAGTCCGACTGCCGTGCGTGCGGCGCTCATTCCCACCACGCCCGCACCGATGATGAGCACCCGTGCAGGCGGCACACCGGGCATCCCGCTCATCAGCTTGCCGCTGCCGCCATGCGAGGTGTGCAGGCCCAGCGCGCCCATCTGCGGCGCCAGCCGCCCGGCGATGTCGGACATCGGCTGCAGCAGCGGCAGTCTGCCATCCGGCTTGCTCACGGTCTCGTAGGCAATGGCCGTTACCCCGCGTGCCATCAGTTCGCGCGCCAGCTCCGGCGCAGCGGCCAGATGCAGATAGCAGAACAGCAACTGTCCTTCGCGCAGCTGCTTCACTTCATCCGGTTGCGGCTCCTTCACCTTCATCACCAGGTCGGCTGCGTACACCTCGGCAGCGGTGGCGGCGACGGTCGCGCCGGCGGTACGGTAGGCATCGTCGCCAAACCCCACGGCAGCACCTGCACTGGCTTCGATGATGACCGTGTGGCCGGCCTGGGTCAGGCTACGCGCGCCCTCGGGCGTGAGCGCCACCCGGTATTCGTGATTCTTGATTTCCTTGGGAATGCCGACGTGCATGGCGAGTCTCCGGGGGATGGATATCCTGCAGCATAACCAAAGCCGCTGCGCGCCAGAAGTGTGCGGGCTTATTGGACGGGCGTGGAACCGACGCGGCGCTCGAAGCGGTAATACGCCGGCGGAATGTTGGGGAGCTTGATCTCGCGCGTGCCCCAGCCGACCGGCAGGCGTCCGACGCTGCGGTACGGCCCCATCATCGACGGCGCGGCCTGCACGTCGTAGAGCCCGGGCGCGAGCAGCCGCGCCGACAGGATCACGCCGCCATCACGGGTGTGGTGGCTGACGCCGGCAAACGGGCGTGCCAGCGGTTCGCCGATGAAAAGCCCCTGGCCCGGCATCTGCACGCTTTTCCAGTAGGCCTCGATCAGGGTTTCGCCCTGCAGGTAGTGCGCCATGACGATACCGGGTACCGGAAACTTGGCCGGGAAATTGCACGGCTCCACCACCGCACCGTAGCTGCCGGTGGCGCCGGCCTGCAGCCAGGCGAGGCTGCTCATCTGGCTGCCGCCGAACAGGTCGCCGCCGGCCGAGGTGAGGTGGTCGCCGACGGCGCCGGGCAGGAAGGTGTTGCTGTCGAGCGAGGGGACGTGCGTCAGCCCGGTGAAGTAAAACATCACGTCGGACTTGTTTTCAAGTGCGTTGGCTTCGACGATTTCGGTGGGGAGGATGCGCTGCATCTGTGCCCGCAATGTGGGATAACTGGCCGCCCGCACGTTGCGTGCCTTGTCGGAGGTGCTGACGAGGTATGCCGTGCCGGCCGGGTTGCTGCCGTCGGAGGCAACGCCGCGGTCGATGAGCTGCTTTGCCTCGGCCACGCTGGCAGCGGCCAGGCTCATGGTCGGGCGCATCCGGTATGTGGCATGCGGGCGCGCTGCGCTGCTGTTGAAGTAGGGGCTGGGCCGGGTCGGCTTGCAGCTGCTGGCGCAATAGGCCGGGTCGAACCCAAACGCGAACGCGGACGTGATCGACATGCAGTCCACCCGCCAGGGCTGCGCCCAGGTCAGCGCGTAGGCCTGAATGTTCCTGGGGGTGCTGCGGTCGACCTGGTGCTTGAGCTGGACGAATTCCTCGCGCGGGAGCGTGCTGCGCCCCGGCTTGAAACGCACGTGGATCAGGTTGGCGGCGGGGATGCCGCGCTTGTCGCGGTAATACGCGGCGATCGCCACGCTGTCGGGATCGTCGTCGTTGACGATGACGCCCAGTTGATCGGCAGTCAGTCCGGGCTGCTCGAAGCGGGTGACGACGGCATGTTCGGGCGGCGCGGCATGGACGCTAGCCGGCAGCAGCAAGCCGGCGACAACTCCGCGCAACACCTTCAGGGCGGTCAGGCGAGACGCTGCACGCATTCGCGCACCAGTTCGGGACCGCGATAGATCAGCCCGCTATACAACTGCACCAGCGAGGCGCCTGCGGCGATTTTTTCCTGCGCGTCGTCGCCTGAAAGGATGCCGCCGACGCCGATGATCGGCACTTCGTTCTTCAGGTGATGCGCCAGCGCGCGGACCACGCGGGTGGATGCCGCGCGCACCGGCACGCCGGACAGCCCGCCGGCCTCCCCGGCATTCGGCAGGCCGGCGACGGCGTCGCGTGCGAGGGTGGTATTGGTGGCGATCACACCATCAATGCGGTGCATCATCAGCAGCGCGGCAATCGCGGCAATCTGCGCGTCGTCGAGGTCGGGCGCGATCTTCAGCGCAATCGGCACGTATTTGCCGTGGCGCTGGGCGAGTTCGGACTGTCGCAGCTTGATCGCGGAGAGCAACGCGTCGAGCGCCTCATCCTTCTGCAGTTCGCGCAGGTTCTGCGTGTTGGGCGAGGAGATGTTCACCGCCACGTAGCGGGCGTGGGCGTAGACGGTGTCGAGGCAGGCCAGATAGTCGTCGACCGCCTGCTCGTTCGGCGTGTCCTTGTTCTTGCCGATGTTGATGCCGAGCACGCCGCTGAATCCGCTGGCCGCAACGTTCTTCACCAGATTGTCGACGCCAAGGTTGTTGAAGCCCATGCGGTTGATGATGCCCTCAGCCCGCGGCAGCCGGAACAGGCGCGGCTTCGGGTTGCCGGACTGCGGGCGCGGCGTTACTGTGCCGATCTCGATGAAGCCGAAGCCGAGTGCGGCCAGCGCGTTGATGTGGGCGCCGTCCTTGTCCATCCCGGCGGCCAGTCCTACCGCGTTGGGAAAGTCGATGCCCATCACGTGCACGGGCTTGCCGGTTGCGCGCGGCAGCAGTCCCAGCAGGCCCAGGCGGTGCGCGACGTCGAGGCCGGACAGGGTGAAGCCGTGCGCGTCCTCGGGGTCGAGCGAGAAGAGGGCGGGGCGGATCAGCGGATAGAGCATGGTTCAGGCAGCAGGTGAGGCGGGAATGGGATGGCGGGTGGCGGCCTCGACCGACCCTGCATCGGGGTCGTCGAACACCGCCTGGTCGAACGCGTGCTCGCTCTTGGCGACGATGCAGCTCACCGCGCAGTCGCCGGCGACATTGACCGTGGTGCGCATCATGTCGAGCAGGCGGTCGACGCCGATGATGAGCGCGATGCCCTCGACCGGCAGGCCGACCTGGCCCAGCACCATGGTCAGCGTGACCAGGCCGACCGCGGGGATCGCGGCGGTTCCGATCGAGGCCAGCGTCGCGGTCAGCACCACCAGCAGATAGTCGGTGAGCGAGAGATCGATGCCGTAGACGTTGGCGATGAACACCGTGGCCACGCCCTGCATCATCGCGGTGCCGTCCATGTTGATGGTGGCGCCGAGCGGAATGCTGAACGAGGCGACGCTGTTTTTCACCCCCATCTTGTATTCCACCGTGTGCAGGGTGACCGGTATGGTGGCGCCGGAACTCGCGGTGGAAAATGCAAACGCCGCCGGGTCGCGGATCTTTTTGAGGGACGTGACCGGATTGTGCGAGGCCAGCAGGCGCAGCAGCAGCGGGTAGGTGACGAACAGCTGGATTGCCAGCGCAGCGGTCAGGGTGAGGAAATAGGCTGCCAGCGGCAGCAGGATGTCCAGCCCCTGGCTGGCGAAGGTGCGCGTGATCAGCGCGAACACGCCGTACGGGGCGAGCCGCATGATCCACTCGACCATGTGCATGATCACCGCGTCGAGGTCGTTGAACAGGTTCAGCACGTGTTTGCCGCGCGCGCCCGACATCGTCACCGCCACGCCGAACAGCAGCGCGAACACGATGATCTGCAGCATGTCGCCTTCGGCCATCGCCGCCACCGGATTGGTCGGCACCATGTCGATCAGCACCTGGGTGAGCGGCGGCGCCTCCTTGCCGCCGAAGCTCGCTTCGGTCTTTCCGGCGTCGAAGCCGTGTCCGGGACCGACCAGGCCCGCCAGCGTGAGCGCAATCGTCACGGCGACCGCGGTGGTCGCCAGATAGAGCGCCAGCGTCTTGGCGCCGATGCGCCCCAGCACCCTCAGGTCGGACAGGGCAGTGACCCCCACCACCAGCGAGACGAACACCAGCGGCACCACCATCATCTTCAGCGCGGATACGAACACCGAGCCGATGACGTACAGCAGCCCATCCACCAGAAACGTCTGCAGCCAGGGCCCGGTACCCAGCTGATTCAGCGTTACGCCCAGCACGATCCCCGCCAGCATCGCGATCACGATCTGGCGGGTGAGGCGGTGGGTTTCAGGTGCGGCCATGCGGGTGCGATGCGGTCGTCAACATGGAGCGAGTTTAACAGGACGATGCCGCCAGGCTGACGTTGGGTGGCGCGCGATGTTATCCTGAGCCTGTGCGTGCTTGAGCGCGTCCATCCGTGTCAACGTCCATTCCGTATTTCCTGCTCATCGACAAGCCCATGACTACCTCGTATTTCCTGCAACGTCTTGTATTGCTCTTCAGTTTCCTGATCGCACCGGTCGCGTGGAGTGACGCTGGCCTTCCCCCGCCCCCGCAGCTGGCCGCCAAATACTGGGTGCTGATTGACGCCGCCACCCGCAGCCTGCAGGTCGTCCACCAGGGCCGCCAGCGCCTGCCGCCC
>JAIBFE010000124.1 GCA_019459705.1 Thiobacillus sp.
GCATGCACGGTGCCCGCTTCTTCCCACGCCGCCACAAAGCGGCCCTCGCCCAGCGCCAGCACCACCGGCTCGAAGCAGTCTGCCTGGCTCAGCCGGATATCCGGCTGAAACGCAGCCGCAGCCGCCGGCTTCATCGCCAGATAGCACTGCGGGCTGCCGCCGCGGTTGTCCTCCCACACCACGCCCACGGTATCGCCCGACACCGCGACGCCCTGGCGATTGGCCGATTCGATGTGCGGGAAAATCGCTGCGCCCTGAACCGAATTGACGGTGAGCGGCGCGCTCCACTCCCACGCGGCCTGAGCCGGCCATGCCAGCACGACCAGCAGCAGCGCGGCCGCCCTCACGACTTGCCGCCCAGGAACTCGAGCAGGGTCTTCTGCTTGTAATGCCCGCCGCGCACGTAGCGGTCGTAATCGCGGAAATCCTGCACCGTCTTGAAGCCCGGGATCTGCACGATCTTGTCGCCCTGCGGCGTCAGATACACGAACAGCGGGGTGGCGAAGGCCTGCAGCCGCACGCCCAGTTCGGCCTCGGTGATGCGCTCGCCGGTGGGCAGGGTCAGCCGCTTGCCGGATTCGGCGTCGACGTACACCAGTTCATAGTTGTCCGTGTAGAGCTTCTTCAGCGACGCATCGGAAAAGGTCTTCTTGTTGGTGTGGTCGCACCAGGCGCAGCCATAGCGCCCGAAGTACAGGAAGATCGGCTTGCCGCTCGCCCGCGCTGCCTTGAGGCCGGCGTCATAGCCGACGAAGGGATAGCCTGTCGGCGGATCGGCCAGCACCGCCCCCGCCCACATACAGCCTGCCGCCAGCAGCATCTTGATCAGCTTCATCCTGTTCTCCTTCAATGAGATGTCCTCATTCTGATAAATTCGGGCATTCGTGCAATCCTCTTTTATGCCCATGACTTACGACTCCGTCCGCATCGGCCTGGTTTCCATCAGCGACCGCGCCAGCAGCGGCATCTACGAAGACAAGGGGCTGCCCGCATTGCAGGCCTGGTTCGGCGACATGCTGGCCAACCCGGCGGACTTCGTCACCCGCCTGATTCCCGACGAGCAGGCACTGATCGAGGCGACACTGATCGAACTCGCCGACGTCGAGCAGTGCTCGCTCATCCTCACCACCGGCGGCACCGGCCCGGCACCGCGCGACGTCACGCCCGAGGCGACGCTGGCGGTGGCGCACAAGGTGCTGCCCGGCTTCGGCGAGGCGATGCGCGCAGTGTCGCTGAAGTATGTGCCGACCGCTATCCTGTCGCGCCAGGTCGGCGTCACCCGCGGCGCCAGCCTGATCCTCAACCTGCCGGGGCAGCCCAAGGCGATCAAGGAAACGCTCGACGGCATCTTCGCCGCAGTGCCCTACTGCATCGACCTCATCGGCGGTCCGTATCTGGAAACGCGTCCGGACACGATCGCGGTGTTCCGTCCCAAATCTGCGCTGAGAACCCTCTCATGACAGCGATCCTCGACGCACTCGCACGCGCCCTGCGTGACCTGTTCAGCCTGCGGGTACTGTGGGTGGTGGTGTGGCCGATGCTGGTCGCCCTGCTGCTGTGGCTGGCGCTGGGCGTGACATTCTGGGGGACGTTCTCCGGCTGGATCGCACAGGGACTCGAGGCCATCGGTATCCAGGTCTGGCTGGCCGAGCTCGAACCGGTGTGGATCGCCAACGGCATTCAGGCGCTGCTGCACCTCATGCTGTTCGTGCCGCTGGTGATGCTGACCGCGCTGGTCATCACCGCGCTGTTTGCGATGCCCTCGCTGATCCGGCTTGTGGCCGAGCGCGACTACCCCCAGCTCAAGCGCGAAAACGGCGGCGGCCTCATCGGCAGCCTGTGGAACGCAGCTGTCGCAATCAGCCTGTTCATTGCCCTGTGGCTGGTCACCCTGCCGCTGTGGCTGATCGGCATCGGCGTGATCGTGCCCTTCGTCGCTGCCGCCTGGTTGAACCAGCGGCTGTTCCGCTACGACGCCATCGCCGAACACGCCAGTGCCGACGAAATGGCAGTGCTCTTCAGGCAGGAACGCGCTGGCTGGTGGGGCCTGGGGGTGCTGACCGGGTTGCTGCAGTTTGTTCCGCTGCTCAACCTGCTGGGCCCGGTGTTCGCCGCGCTGGCTTTCATTCACTTCGGTCTCGCGCATCTCGCGCGGCAACGCTCGCCTAATGCCCCGAGGCAAAACGCCGTCTGAAGCCTTCGTCGAAATTGATTTCGTGGGCGGTCATCGCGCCGACCACACACTGCTCCAGGCTGGCCGGCATCACCAGTCGTCCGGCGGCATTCACCAGCCGCCCGGCCATGATTTCTGCCTCGCGGCGCGGCAGGTGCGGCGGCAGTTCGGGGTCGGCATAGCCCTGCGGATAGACCGGCCTGCCGCCAGGTCCGTATTTGTCCGTCGCCCCCAGCGTATGCAGCAGCTCGTGCGCGATGACGATGTTGTTCTGCCGTGCCTGCCGAACGTCGGCAAAGGCATGCACCACGCCGATCAGGCCTTTCTGCAGTCCCAGCGAATGCTCCAGCGCCACGCCGTCCTGCGGCGCGTGATACAGCACGTAGAGCTTGACCGTACCCAGTTGCGGCAGCCACTCGCCCGACTGCCGGTACCCCCACCAACGCAGCTGCAAACTCCAGAACACGGTTTTCAGCACGCTGCCGTCGCGCGGCGGGGCGGGCGGCAACGCATCCAGCGCCGGCAGCAGGGCAAGCTGCATGGCGGGTGACAAGCGCGCGCCATAACGCGCCAACTCGCGTTCGAGGAAGGCATTGATATCGTCGAAATCGCTTGTCTTCAGCGTGCGGATCATTTCCGTCGCTTCGGGCGAACCGTCGCCGTTGATCGGCACCACCTCCACCTCCAGCGGCGCCCGCCAGGCTCGCACCAGGGTCTGCTCCAGCCAGGTCAGGCCGACTGCGGCACCCAGTACAACCAGCAGGATAAGTATGCGAATTTGGCGAAAAGTCATGGCAAACCGGAGAGTGCGCGGTTCTTCATTATCGGTGAGGTCCGCGCCGGCTTGAGCCGGAAGTCGTGTCACGGGCTGTAAGACCAAAGTCCAATATTGCCGCCTTGATACCCGGAGTATGGTGACAAGGGAGCCACCCAATCGCGCGCCCGGACTCCATACTGCAATTTTCCCTCAGTGCAGCGCACGCTCAGGATGCTTGCGGTTAACGATCGACTGAAATAGTGAAAGAACACGGAATAACTGAGAAGTTTTCTCTACTCGGCGGCCCCCTTCACCGGATGGGGAGCCGCGTGGGCCTGGTCCGCGACGAAACCAACACCGTCAGGTTGGGGCTGGCGCTCGGCGTGATTCCCTGGCTCATCCTGATGGTGCTGGCACTCATCGAGGGCGCCGGTCATCAGGTATTTTCCCCGTCGGTGATCGGCGTACATGCGCGCCTCTTGCTGGCCATTCCCCTGTTCTTCCTGTGCGAATCGCTGCTGGCCCCGCGACTGGATATGTTTGTCCGCACGATCGTCCGTTCCGAAGTGGTACCCCCGCATGTACAACCGGCCCTGGAAGCCGAGATCGCCCGCATCCATCGGTGGAAGAATTCCTGGGTGCCGGATGCAGCGAGTTTGCTGGCAGCCGTAGTGCTTTCGGTGTTTGCCTCGCAGTTGCATATTTCCGGCACCACGGCCGCCTACGATCCGAGCCGCGCCGCGACCGAGATGATGATGGCGGGCCAGTGGTATCTGGTCGTCTGCCTGACCCTGTTCCGCTTCCTGATGATTCGCTGGCTCTGGCGGCTCGGCTTGTGGTGCTTTTTCCTCTGGCGCGTCTCCAAGCTCGATCTTCAGCTCATGCCGACCCACCCAGATCAAACCGCCGGCCTCGGCTACCTGGAAGTCGTGCACGCGCATTTCACGCCCTTGATTCTGGCGATCTCGGTGGTTCAGGCCGCCATGCTCGCGGAGGAACTGTCCACCGGCCTGGCGCGCTTCGAGGCCATCTACCCGGCGCTCGCGCTGGTCCTGGTGGTCGTCGCGGTGCTGTTCCTCGGACCCTTGTTCATTCTCACACCCAGGCTCTGGGCCTGCCGGGTGAAGGGCCTGAGCGACTACATGGTGTTCGGATCGGGTTACGTGAACGGCTTCAACAAAAAATGGCTTGGAGCACCCGGCCCGGACCGGGAACCCCTGCTGGGCACGTCCGATCTGCAGTCCCTAGCCGATCTGGGCAACAGCATCAGCGTCGTCAGGAACATGCGCGTCGTCCCGATCAGCCTGCTTCTGCTGAAAGACTATGTGTTGACCGCGCTGCTGCCCTTCCTGCCGCTGCTCCTGTTCAAGTATCCGGTCGCCGACCTGGCCGAGAAATTCTTCGCCAGGCTGACGGGTTTATGAGCGCAACAGTAAGCAGACTTGCATCAGCTTGCGATCGGGGACTCCCCGGCGGGGAAAACGCACGCAATCCCGATTGTTCAAACATTCGAGCAGGAGGTCTTCATGGCAACCCAGACACCGGAATCGCCTGAGCAAGTGACTAAAGAACAAACCGACATCGGGGACGGGCACGCTGTGCAGGTCGAGGTCACGACCAAGGTCGTGAAGTCGTCCAACCAGCTCGCGGAAGACCGGACCGACCTCGCGACAGCACGCACCCTGATGGCGATGGACCGCTCCCTGATGGCGTGGATCCGGACCTCGCTTTCCATGATCAGTTTCGGCTTCACCATCTACAAGGTCCTTCAGGGTTTTCAGGAAAGCGGAGACGTCATCCCGCATGGCTACAGCCCCCGCACGGTCGGCCTGTTCCTGACCGGACTGGGCACGGTCGCGATGGTGGCCGGCACCGTCGAGTATTTCGAGCGGCTCAAAATTCTGCGCGAATATCACACCGTCAAAACCTGGCGGGCCAGCCTCGTCATGGCCGTGATCATGTCCGCCGTGGGCCTGTTAGTGTTTCTGAGCATCATCGCCAAGCTGCTCTGAACATGGTCCCGGGACCCGGTGCGATCATCGAAACGGGCGCCGCGGCGCTGCTGTTCGCCGCCGCCTTCCTGATCGGCGGCCGGGTGCATCCTTTCCGGTCGCTGATTCGTGACCGGCGCAGCATTCTCTCGTTTGGCGCCGGGATGTCGGCCGCTTACGTGTTCGTGCACGTCATGCCGGAATTGCACGACGCCCGCCATGCGTTCGTGGAATCCGTCTCCACGACCCTGCGCTACGAGGGCATGGCCATCTACTTTATTGCGCTGCTGGGATTCCTGCTGTTCTATGGCCTGGAACATCAAAGCAATCGCCTGCGTGGTTCCGGCGCAGAAGGCGCAGTTGGACCTGCCTTCAAACTCGACATCACGGGTTTCGCCGCCTACGTCTGGCTGATGGCGTACCTGCTGGTCAACCACTTCGGGGACAGCCTGGTCTCGATCGAACTGTATGCGGTCGCCCTCGCCTTCCATTTCCTGTCGCTGGACCATGCCCTCCGGCACGAACACGGCGATGCGTACGAGCGGATCGGCCGCTACGTGCTCGCAGGCATGGCCCTGCTCGGCTGGGGGATGGGCCTGCTGCTTGCGCTGCCTGATCAGATCCTGGCCCTGCTGCTGGCGTTCATTTCCGGCGCCATCATCATGAACAGCCTGATCATGGAACTGCCCTCCGGCAAGGATGGGCGCTTCCTGCCGTTCATGGCGGGCGGCATGGTGTATGGCCTGATTCTGTTACCCCTGGGATAAAAAAAGGAGAAGCAACATGGACGATATCTGGATGCGTTTCGTGGAGAACATGAATGACCGGGTCAGCGGGCCGATGAAGTTCCGGCTGCTGCTGCAACCGGCCATGGCCGCGTTCTTCGCCATCCGTGCGGGATTGAATGACGCGCGAACGGGCAAGCCACCCTACTTCTGGTCGCTCGTGACCGATCCGGCCCACCGGGTCGACATGCTCAAGGACGGCTGGAAGGGCGTCGGCAAGGTGTTCCTCATCGCGCTGCTGCTCGATGTCATCTACCAGGTCATCGTGCTGAAGTTCGTGTACCCGGGTGAAGCCATCTACGTCGCGTTCGTGCTGGCGATCCTGCCCTATCTGATCCTGCGCGGTCTGGTCACGCGTATCGCCCGCAAGAAATGAATTCGGCGGCGCAACAATGGACCCTGCGCGCGGCATAAGCAGCATGCCCGGAAGCATCCCCATCGCCCGCTGGCTGTTTGCCTACCGCCGCGAATGGCTGCGCGCCGACGTCATCGCCGGGCTCACCGTCGCGGCCGTGGTGATTCCCAAGGCGATGGCCTATGCCGCCATCGCCGGCCTTTCGGTCGAAGTGGGCCTGTACACCGCGCTGGCCGCGATGCTGGTCTATCCGCTGCTGGGCAGTTCACGCCCGCTTAGCGTCACTACCACGTCCGCCATCGCCATGCTGGTGGCGGCACAAATCGCGATCTCCGTCGCGCAAACCGGCGCCGCGCCCACTGCGGTGGCGGCGACCCTGGCCCTGCTGGTGGGGGGGTTCCTGATCCTGGCGCGACTGCTGCGTTTGGGATTCCTGGCGAATTTCATTTCGCTGCCGGTGCTGGTCGGTTTCGAGGCCGGCGTCGGCGTGGTCATCATCATCGGGCAATTGAAATCGGTGCTGGGCATCCATCTCACGAGCATGACGACCATCGACATTCTGCTTGAGCTGCCCGGAAAACTTTCCGGGGCGCATGGGACGACGATGTTGGTGGCGCTCGTCGGTCTCGCGCTATTGCTCGCACTGCCACGCGTCTTCCCCCGGCTGTCTGCGCCGCTGGCGTGGGTGGCCCTGAGCATCGCGGCTTCCGCGGCTTTTGGTCTCGAGGCGCTGGGCGTCAAATCGGTAGGCAGCGTACCGCCCGGCTTGCCCGCGCTGGCCTTGCCCGACGTCTCGCTCGCCGCGCAGTTGTGGCCGGCGGCGCTGGGCATCGCGCTGATGTCGTTCACCGAATCGGTCGCGGCGGCGCGCACCTTCTGCCAACGCAACGATCCGCCGGTCAACGCCAACCAGGAACTGCTCGCGCTGGGCGCGGCGAACGTGGCATCGGCCATGGTGGGCGGGCTGCCCGCCGGCGGCGGCGCGTCGCAGACTGCCGTTGCCGACGGGGCGGGCGCGCGCAGCCAGATGGCGCAATGGGTCAACGCAGCCGTGGTGCTGCTGTGCCTGTTGCTGCTTTCGCGCGTGATCGGCCTGCTGCCGCAGGCGGCCCTGGGCGCGCTGATCCTGGTTGCATCTCTCTCGATGATCAAGCCGCAAGCCTTCCGCGCCATTGCCCGGGTTCGCCGCCTCGAGCTCACGTGGGCGCTGGCGACGCTGGCCGGCGTCGTCTTCATCGGCACGCTCGAAGGCATTCTGATCGCGGTGGCGATATCCATCCTGACGCTGTTCTATCAGGCGAATCATCCGCCGGTGTACGCCATCGCCTACAACCGCGCAAAGGACATTTTCCGCCGCGCGGGCGAGCATGCGGACGACGAGACCTTTCCCGGCTTGCTGATCCTGCGCGCCGAAGGCCGCCTGACCTTTGCCAACGCCGCCAACGCAGGGGACAAGATGAAGGCCCTGGTGGCAGAAACCGCGCCCAAGGTCATCGTGCTGGAGTGCAGCGCGATTCCGGACATCGAATACACCGCGCTGACCATGCTGACCGACGCCGAGCAGACCCTGCGCGCGCGCGGCATCAGCCTGTGGCTGGCCGGCGTCAATCCCGACCTGCTGAAAACCCTCTCGCGCTCGCCGCTGGGCAAGGCGCTCGGACACGAGCGCATGTTCTTCAACCTGCACAAGGTTCTGGAAGCGTGGCAAGCGCAATCCGCCAGCGCACTGAAAGTAAATCGCCATGTATGAAAACATGACCATCCTGGCGCTGTTCGTGTTCGTCTACAGCCTGGCCGGCGGACGCCTCGCCAGGTCGCCGGTCAGCGGCGCGATCATCTTCACCGCCTTCGGCCTGGCCCTCGGCCCGCTTGGATTCGGCGTCCTCAAGCTCAATGCGGACGTGGAGCAAATCCGCCTGCTGGCCGAATTGACGCTTGCGCTGGTCCTGTTCACCGATGCCGCCAACTCGAATCTTGGCGTGCTCAGGGAACACGTTCACCTTCCCGGACGGCTGCTGTTGATCGGGCTGCCGCTGACCCTGCTGCTCGGGTTCGGCGTCGGCGTGCTCGTGTTCGATGGGCTGGCCCTGCTGGAGCTCGCCATCCTGGCGACCATGCTGGCGCCGACCGACGCCGCCCTGGGCAAGGCGGTGGTCACGAACGAATCCGTTCCGCCTCGCATCCGCGAGGGGCTGAACCAGGAAAGCGGCCTCAACGACGGCATATGTGTCCCGGTCCTGCTCCTGCTCCTCGCCGTGGCCGCGCACCCGGGCGGGCACGGTGTTTCCCGTATGGCGCTCGAACTGGTCGCCAGCCAGATCGGGATCGGCATGGTCTTCGGCCTCGCCTTGACCGTGGTGGCCGCCTGGCTCTTCAAACGGTTCAACCATCTGGGATGGATCAGCGACAGCTGGCGGCAACTGCCCGTTCCGGCGCTGGCGGTTGCCTGCTTCGCCCTGGCGCAGTGGCTCGGCGGCAGCGGATTCATCGCCGCGTTCACCGGCGGACTGCTGTTCGGCTGGCTGGCAAGGGCGCGCAAGCACACGCTCCTGCTCGCCGCCGAAGGCACCGGCGATACGCTGGCGCTGATCACCTGGGTCGTTTTCGGCGCGGTCGTAATCGCCCGCGCGGTCGAGCACATCACCTGGCCCATCGTCCTGTATGCCGCGCTCAGCCTGACGCTGATCCGCATGCTGCCGGTTTTCCTGGCGCTCGCCGGCCTGGGTCTGAGCACCAAGGAAAAGCTGTTCATCGGGTGGTTCGGCCCGCGCGGGATGGCCAGCATCGTGTTCGGCGTGATCGTCTTGGACGCGCACCTGCCCGGCGGGGTCACCCTGGTCGCCACCGTCGTTTGCACCATCCTGCTCAGCATCGTCGCCCACGGGCTCAGCGCAGGCCCGCTCGCGGCAGCACTCAAGAGGAAGTCCTGATGGAAAAACAGAGCACACCCACGGGAAAGCCGGTTGGCGTCCGCAGGAAAGCCGCGCAAAGACTGGCCTCGGCACTGCGCATCCTCACCATTCCGCTGGTGATCGTGTTCTATATTGCCGTCCTGTATTACAACCTGCACGAAAGTGATCGCCGCTCCCTGACATTGAAACAGGACAGCCCCGCCGCCGACGCCGTGCAGGTCAGCCTCAAGATCGTGAACCTGGATGTCGCCCGCGGGGAAATCACCGCACGCATGCGGATCCGCCTCACGGGAAAGCTCGCGAAGGACGAGTTCACGCCGGCCGTGAATCTGCGGTTTCTGGTCAACGCGTTCCAGGGCCCGCAGCGTTTCGAGTTGGAACGGGGTGAACGAGTCAGCCCGCTCACCGTGGTGTTTCCGCTTGTGGGGGAACAGAATCTGTATCCGTTCGACACCCATGAGGCCACCCTCGCTTTTGCGGCCACCAAGCCCGGCCAGGAAGCAAAACCTCCGCCCGCGCCGCCTGCCGCTTCCGAAAAACCAACCTCCCTCCTCGATCGGTTGAAAAAGCTTGGTGAAACGGACGCGGACGAGCCTCCGCCGGGCCAGCTCAAGCTGGTCGGCAAAACCGAACTGGCGAGCCGCACGCAGGTTCCGGTGTCGTTCGACCTGTCCGCGTCCATTCCCGGTTTCAAGTTCGATGGAGAAATCGTTGAAACCGGTCAGGAGCAGGTGACCGGCATTCAATTGAAGTTGAGGCGCGCCAACAACGTGATCGTCGCCTCTCTGGGCATCCAGTTGATGATGGTCTTGCTGGCACTGAGCATGCTGGCCATGGTGCTGTTTGGAACGATGAAGGGCAAGGGCTCTGCCATCGACCCGCTGTATATCGCCCCGGTCCTGATCTTCGGCCTGCCCGCGCTGCGCGATACCCAGCCCGGCGTCCCGCCGCTGGGGGCGTTCAGCGATTACCTGTCCTACCTCTGGGCCGAAGCCATCGTCGCCGGGTGCACCATCATTTCCATCTGGACCTGGATCGCCCGGCATCGTTCGGAAAATGAGACGCCTGCCCCCGACCAGGAACCCGTCGATGAAAAGAAACCGTCCCAGGGTTCTTGAGCCCGGCGCCGGCAATAGGGATACTCTCGACATCAAGACAGAGGAACAATAATGCGAAGAATCTCTATGAAACTCGAAAGCCTGATGGGTACGCTGGCCCTGCTGGCTTTGGCCGGCTGCGTGAGCGTGCCCCCCGAGCAGATCACCACGGACCGCATGGATTACGGGCAGGTGATCGCAGAATCCTGGAAGCGCCAGACCCTGCTCAATGTGGTTCGGCTGCATTACGCCGACGTGCCGGTATTCCTCGACGTCGGGTCGATCATCAACAGCTACTCCTTCGCCGGCAAGGCCAGCGCGGGGGCGTCGCTGCCGAGCCGGGCCGATCCGGACGTCCTTAACCTTGGCGCCGAGCGCAGCTGGTCCAACACGCCGACCGTGACCTACCAGCCGCTGCTGGGCGAACGCTTCACCAAGTCCATGCTCCAGCCGGTTCAGCCGTCTGCCGTGTTCCAGCTGATGCAGAGCGGCTGGTCGGTGGAGCTCGTGCTGCGAACCGTGGTCAGCTCGATCAACGGACTGCGCAATAATTCACTCGGCGTCGGGGCCGATCCCGGGTTCAATGAACTGATCGAGACCCTGTCGCGCATCCAGCGGGCAGGCGGCCTGGGCATCCGGGTCGAGCCTAGGCAAGGCGGCAGCGCCGTCGTCATCGTGCTGCGCCGAGGCAACACCCATCCCGCGCTGATCGAGGACAGCCGCCGCGTGCAGCAACTGCTCGGACTGGAGGGTGACGTCAGCGAGTTCGAGATCACCTACGGCCTGCTCCCGCGCAGCGGCAGCGAGGTGGCCATGCTCAGCCGCTCGATGCTGGAACTCATGCTGGAACTGGGTTTCGGCATCGAGGTGCCCGAGGCGGACTTCAAGGTCGGCCGTGTGATCCCCGGCCGTCGCCAGGCGGACAGTACGCCCTACACCCCGCTCGCGCGCATCCGTTCGGGCGCCGAGGCACCGGCGGATGCCTACGTCGCGGTGCCCTACCGCGGCCACTGGTACTGGATCGACGACAGCGATGTCGCCAGCAAGAGCACGTTCACCTTCCTGCTGATCCTGTTCTCGCTCGCCGAAACCGGCCAGAGCGCGGCCGTCCCGGTCGTGACAGTGCCGTCGCGGTGACCCGTTCAAGCCGCCGGTTCAGGTGCGCGTACGGCCCTCCCTGCGTGCGGCGCCAACTGGGCGAAGCGTGCTGCGGCGTAATCCAATCGCCCTTTCACTCATGATTCGCCCCGACGAGATCCAGAACGGCCTCGACAAGGGCGAGTTCTTCATCGAATACCTGCCCATCATCGAACTCGACCAGGTGCGCTGCGTCGGCGCGGAGGCCCTGGTGCGCTGGCAGCGCCCGACAGGTGTCGTGCTCCCCGATGATTTCATCCCGCTGATCGAGCACACGCCGCTTTCGGGCCTGCTCACCTATTGGGTGATTGATCAGGTGGCACTCGAGTTGGGCGAGTGGCTCAAGGCGCAGCCGGGCGTCGAATTGCACATCAATGTACCGCCCGAGATCCTGGGGCGCGGCGGGCTCGAATACGCGGCGCAGAAGTCCGGGCTGCAGGCGGTCCGCGACAAGATCGTGCTGGAGATCACCGAGCGCGGCCTGCCGGACCAGCTGGGGCTGGACGCGCTCGACCAGGCCACGCGCCGGGGCATTCGGATCGCCCTCGACGACATCAGGATCGACCCCGCCAGCGTGCTGGTCCTGTCGCGCAGCAACGTGCGCATCATCAAGATCGACAAGAGCGTCCTGCAGGATGTCAGCGACGGACGGGCGACGTCCTGGGTCGCGGCCTTGTCGGCCCTGCTGAAGACCACCGACCTCGAAGTGATCGCCGAAGGGGTGGAGACGGCCGAGCAGCTTGCCGTGCTGAGGACGGCGGGCGTGCAACGGGCGCAGGGACACTATTTCTCGCCCGCCCTGCGCGCGGACGCTTTCCTGGCTTACTTCCGGCACCAGGCCGGGCGCTAAGAAACCTTGCTTCGCATGGGCGGACGTCAACGCCGCCCCTTTGGGACCAAGGTCCAATGGCCACCGATGGTGTGCGCGCCTAGCATGGCTTCAACAAACCCTTGCCCGCACAGGCCATACGCATGCAAACACCCCTGAAGCCTTACCATCTCCTCGCCAAGCCCGCGGGCGCAGCGTGCAACCTGGGCTGCCAGTACTGCTTTTTCCTGTCCAAGGAAAATCTCTACGAGGGCGAGAGCCACCTGATGGACGAGGCCACACTGGAGACCTACATCAGGCAGTTGATGGAATCGTCGCCCGGCCCGCAGGTCGACGTCGCCTGGCAGGGGGGCGAGCCCATGCTGCGCGGACTGGATTTCTACAAACGCTCGGTGCAACTGGCTGAAAAATACCGCAAGCCGCATCAGCGCATCCTCCACACCCTGCAGACCAACGGCACCCTGATCACCGACGAGTGGGCAGCGTTCTTCAAGCAGCACAACTACCTCGTCGGGCTCAGCATCGACGGGCCGCGCGCCATGCACGACGCCTACCGCGTCAGCAAGAAAGGTGAAGGCAGTTTCGACGACGTGATCCGCGGCTGGAACTGCCTGAAGAAGCACCAGGTCGACGTCAACATCCTGTGCACTATCAACGCCGCCAACGCCGACCACCCGCTTGAGGTGTATCGCTTTTTCCGTGACGAGCTGCAGGCGGAATACATCCAGCTCATCCCCATCGTCGAGCGCGCCACCGTGGACACGATCGCGTTCGCCAACCAGGGCTGGGGCGGCCTCAAGGGAACGGACCGACCGCTGTACAAGCAGGAAGGGAATCTGGTCACCGAGCGCACGGTGACGGCGGAACAGTTCGGCAAGTTTCTCATCGGCATCTTCGACGAATGGGTACAGCGTGACGTTGGCAGGATCTATGTCACGACCTTCGACGTGGCGCTCGGCAGCTGGCTGGGCCAGCACAATGCCTGCATTGTGGCGCCCACCTGCGGCAACGCCCTGGTGCTGGAACACAACGGCGATGTGTATTCCTGCGACCACTTCGTCGAGCCGGACCACCGGCTCGGCAACATCAGGGACACGCCGCTGCAGGCGCTGGTCGCCTCGGAAAAACAGCGCCGCTTCGGGCAAAACAAGTACGACACCCTGCCTAAATACTGCAGGGAATGCCCGGTGCTGTTCGCCTGCTACGGCGAATGCCCGCGCAACCGCTTCATCAGAACGCCGGACGGCGAGGAAGGCCTCAATTACCTGTGCGCCGGCTACAAGGCGTTCTTCACCCACATCGATACGCCGATGAAGACCATGGCCGACCTGCTCCGCCAGGGCCGCTACGCCGACGAGATCATGCAGCAACCGGACATCGCCTGAACCGTCCCTTCCAGTCGCCGCTGCATCCCCTATAAGACCAAAGTCCAATAGAGACTGACTGGTCAGGCTCCTAACATGACCTAATGTGAAACCGCCCAGCCGGTTTTTAGCGTTTGTCAGCAAACCATGACACAGGAGCCTGAGACATGAGCACCCAAGACAAGAAACACCGTTCCCATCTCCCCATGCGCAACACGGCGCCGGCACGCTTCGTCCCGTACGACGCCAAGGATCCGGACATGAAGACGACGCCGATCGAGCAGCTGCGGCCGCCGGCGGGCGCGCCCAACGTGCTCGTCATCCTGATCGACGACTGCGGCTTCGGCGCGCCCAGCGCCTTCGGCGGCCCCTGCGCCACGCCGGTGGCTGAGAAGCTGGCCGCGGGCGGACTCAAGTACAACCGCTTCCACACCACGGCGATCTGCTCGGCGACGCGCCAGGCCCTGCTCACCGGCCGCAACCACCACAACGCCGGCATGGCCGGCATCACCGAGATCGCCACCGGCCAGCCGGGCTACTCCTCGGTGCTGCCCAATTCCATGTCGCCGCTGGCAAAGACGCTCAAGCTGAACGGCTACAACACCGCCCAGTTCGGCAAGTGCCACGAGGTGCCGGTGTGGCAGTCCAGCCCGGTCGGGCCGTTCGACCAGTGGCCCACCGGCGGCGGCGGCTTCGAATACTTCTACGGCTTCATCGGCGGCGAGGCGCACCAGTGGTACCCCTCGCTGTACGAAGGCACCACGCCGATCGAGGCGCCCAAGTCGCCCGAAGAGGGCTACCACCTGATGGAGGACATGACCGACAAGGCGATCAGCTGGATCTCCCAGCAGAAGTCGCTCGCCCCGGACAAGCCCTTCTTCGCCTACTTCGCGCCCGGCGCCACCCACGCGCCGCACCACGTACCCAAGGAGTGGGCCGACAAATACAAGGGCAAGTTCGACGCCGGCTGGGATAAGCTCCGTGAAGAAACCTTCGCCCGCCAGAAGAAGCTCGGTGTCATTCCTGCCGATAGCGAGCTCACCCCGCGTCCCAAGGACGTCCCCGGCTGGGACGACATGCCGGAGGAGTTCAAGCCGGTGCTGCACCGGCAGATGGAGGTCTACGCGGGCTTCCTGGAATTCACCGACTACCACGTGGGACGGCTCATCGAGACGCTCGACCGCATGGGCCTGACCGACGACACGCTGATCTACTACATCATCGGCGACAACGGTGCCTCGGCCGAGGGCTCGTTCAACGGCTGCTACAACGAGATGAGCTACTTCAACGGCCTGCAGGCGCTGGAAACGGCCGAGTACCTCACGGAGCGGATCGACAAGCTCGGCGGACCCGAGTCGTACAACCACTTCGCGGTGGGCTGGGCACATGCGCTGAACACCCCCTATCAGTGGACCAAGCAGGTCGCCTCGCACTTCGGCGGCACGCGCAACGGCACCATCGTCCACTGGCCCAAGGGCATCAAGGCCAAGGGCGAGCTGCGCACCCAGTTCGCCCACGTCATCGACGTGGCGCCGACCATCCTCGAGGCAGCGGGCATTCCCGAGCCGGTCTCGGTCGACGGCATCCAGCAGGACCCGATCGACGGCGTCAGCATGCTCCCTACGTTCAACGACGCCAAGGCGCCGGAACACCGCGAGACGCAGTACTTCGAAGTCATGGGCAACCGCGCGATCTACCACAAGGGCTGGACCGCGGTGACCAAGCACTACACGCCGTGGATCCCGGACAAAAAACCCGCGCTCGACGACGACGTCTGGGAGCTCTACGACACCAGCAAGGACTGGACCCAGGCCAAGGATCTGTCGAAGGAGATGCCTGACAAATTGCGGGACCTGCAACGGCTGTTCCTCATCGAGGCGACGCGCTACAAGGTGCTGCCGCTCGACGACCGCATGTTCGAGAAAATCAACCCGGACACCGCCGGCCGTCCCACGCTGATCAAGGGCAAGACCCAGCTGCTGGCCGGCGGCATGGGCCACCTGTCGGAGAACTGCGTCCTCAACGTCAAGAACAAGTCGCACTCGGTGACCGCCCAGATCATGGTGCCGCAGGGCGGCGCCGAGGGCGTCATCATCGCCCAGGGCGCCGACATCGGCGGCTGGAGCCTCTACGCCCTGGGCGGCAAGGTCCGGTACTGCTACAACTGGGGCGGCTTCAAGCACTTCATCATCGAAGGCGCGACGAAGCTGTCTCCAGGCGAGCACCAGGTGCGCATGGAGTTCGCCTACGCCGGCGGCGGCCTCGGCAAGGGCGGCAAGGTGACGCTGTATGTGGACGGCAACAAGGACGGCGAGGGCGAGGTCGGCGCAACGCTGGCGATGATCTTCTCCGCCGACGACGGCTGCGACGTCGGCAAGGACGGCGGCTCGGCGGTCTCGCCCGACTACAAGCCCGGCGACAACGCGTTCAACGGCAAGGTCAAGGGCGTGCAGCTCTCGATCGCCGAGGACGACGGCAAGCACGTGGTCGACCCCGCCGACGCGATCCGCATGGCGCTCGCGCGGCAGTAAATCCCAGCCAGGACCGGCCGCCCGCACCGGCGGCCGGGGGCGCGG
>JAIBFE010000128.1 GCA_019459705.1 Thiobacillus sp.
GGTCGAATGCGGCAGGCGTGGCGGCAATCGCGGCGCGCACCTCCCGCGCAAGGTTTTCCGGCCTGTCGGGGGAGGCGTGCAGCGCGCGGTAGACCTGCTGCACCTCGTCCGCGCCGACCTTGACGTTCTTCTGCATCAGGCCCCAGCCGTCGTAGAGCGACTCCACCGGACCGGCGAGCTTGCTGGCCCAGAAGGCGTCGAAATTCGCCCGCATCGCCTGTGCCGCCTCGCCCACCAGCAGCGCATCGCGGTCGCGGAAGGTGTATTCGCGGTCGTAGTCGAAGTACTCGTCGGCCATGTTGCGGCCGCCGGTGATCGCCACCTTGCCGTCGACGATGAAGGTCTTGTCGTGCATGCGCTGGTTGACGCCGCGGAAGTCGGTCACCACGTTGAGCGCGCGTTTGTAGAACGGCGTGCCGACCTGATGCTTGGGGTTGTAGATGCGGATGTCGACGTTGGGATGCTTGGCCAGCGCGAGCAGCGACTTGTCGGGCGCATCGATCAGCAGGTCGTCGACGATGACGCGCACCTTCACCCCGCGCTCCGCCGCGCGCAGCAAGGCTTCGGTGGCGAGAATGCCGATGTTGTCGCTGCTCCAGATGAAGTACTGCACCTCAATCGACCGCTCGGCGTGGTCAGCCAGCCAGGCGCGCGCCAGGAGGGCTTCTGCGCCGGTGTCCAGCACGTAGGCGCCGGTTGCGTCTGGATGCGCGGCGATCTCGGCGTCGATGAGGGCCATCGGCGAAGCCGCCGCGCCGTGCCAGGCCCAGCCGCACAGCAACAGGACGAGGAAGAAGCGCCGGATCATGCGCATCCGGATCTGCGTGCGTTCAGTCGATCTGGCCCGGCACCACCGGCGTGCCGCTGGCGACGTCGCCGCACTGCGCGCGGTGGCGCAACGCGTGGTCCATCAGCACGATCGCCATCAGCGCTTCGGCGATGGGAGTGGCGCGGATGCCGACGCAGGGGTCGTGGCGGCCGTGGGTGACGACCTCGATCGGCTGGCCGTTGAGATCGATCGAGCGGCCGGGCAGCCGCATCGACGAGGTGGGTTTGATCGCGATGTGGGCGACGACGGCCTGGCCCGACGAGATGCCGCCGAGCACGCCGCCGGCGTGGTTGGAGAGGAATCCATCCGGCGTGATTTCGTCGCGGTGCTCGGTGCCCTTCTGCCGCGCGGCGTCCATGCCGTCGCCGATTTCCACGCCCTTGACGGCATTGAGCCCCATCAGCGCGTGGGCGAGGTCGGCATCGAGCTTGTCGTACAGCGGCTCGCCCCAGCCGGGCGGCACGTTCTCGGCCACCACACTGATCTTCGCGCCGACCGAATCGCCCGACTTCCTGAGCGCGTCCATGTACTCTTCGAGCTCGGGCACGATGGCGGCGCTGGGCGAGAAGAAGGCGTTGTTGTTCAATTCGTCCCACGACTCGAAGGGAATGTCGATCGGGCCCAGCGCGCTCATGTAGCCGCGGATCACGATGCCGTATTTTTCCTTCAGCCACTTCCTGGCGATGGCGCCGGCGCCGACGATGGGCGCGGTCAGCCGCGCCGACGAGCGCCCGCCGCCGCGCGGATCGCGGAAACCGTATTTCTGCGTGTAGGTGTAGTCGGCGTGGCCGGGGCGGAAGGTCTCGCCGATGTTGCCGTAGTCCTTGCTGCGCTGATCCTCGTTGCGAATCAAGAGCGCGATCGGCGTGCCGGTGGTCTTGCCCTCGTACAGGCCGGACAGGATCTCGGCCGTGTCGGATTCGCGGCGCTGGGTGACATGGCGCGAGGTGCCGGGCTTGCGCCGGTCGAGGTCGTGCTGGATGTCGGATTCGGCGAGCGCCATCCCGGGCGGGCAGCCGTCGACCACGCAGCCGATCGCAGGGCCGTGCGATTCGCCGAACACGGTGACACAGAACAGTTTGCCGAGTGTGCTGCCAGACATGGGAATGAACGGAAAAAGAGCCGAAGGAATGCGCCGAAGTCTAGCACAGGCGCGGCTTCCATCGCCGACCCAGCGGCCCGCTGAACTTGCTGTCATCTGCGTGTTCTATCCTGAATAATCCACTCGCACGAGGATCGCCCATGAATCCCACGCAGCACGTCACCACCCTGGGTCAAAGTCTCTGGCTGGACAATCTGTCGCGCAGCCTGCTTCGCGACGGCACGCTGGCAAAGCTGATTGCCGAGGACGGCGTGTCGGGCGTGACCTCGAATCCGTCGATCTTCCAGAACGCGGTGGCCAGCAGCCCGTATTACGCAGACGACGTGGCCCGGCTGAAAGCCAGCGAGCCGGATGCCGAGCGGCGCTACGAAGCACTGGTCGTCCCCGACATCCAGGACGCCTGCGACCTGCTGCTGCCCACGCATGAAGCCAGCGGCGGCAACGACGGCTACGTCAGCCTGGAAGTTGCGCCGCGCTGGGCATACGACGCTGCACGCACGGTGGAGGAGGCAAAACGCCTGTCTGCCGCAGTGAACCGCCGCAACCTGCTGATCAAGGTGCCGGGCACGCCGGAAGGTCTCAACGCATTCGAGGCACTGACCACGCTCGGAATCAACGTCAACGTGACGCTGCTTTTTTCGGTTGCCCAGACGCAGGCGGTGCTCGACGCCTACATCCGCGGGCTCACCGCACGCTCCCGCGCCGGCGCCGACGTACGCCGCAGCAAGGCGGTGGCAAGTCTGTTCCTGTCGCGCGTCGACACCCTGGTCGACACGCAGCTGACCGCCATCGGCACCCAGGAAGCGCTGTCGCTGCGCGGCAGGGCGGCGGTGGCGATGGCCAGGCTCGCCTATCAGGCTTATCGCCGAACCTTCCATGGCGAGGCCTTCACCGAACTCGCGAAGCAGGGGGCGACACCGCAGTATCTGCTGTGGGCCAGCAGCGGCGTGAAGAATCCGGACTACCACGACCTGCTCTACGTCGAGCCGCTGATCGGACGCGAGACCATCAATACCCTGCCCGACAAGACGCTCGCCGCGCTGCGCGACCACGGCCGCCCGGCGCTGCGCGTGGAGGAAGGCGTCGCCGAAGCCGAGGCGCAACTGGCCGAACTGGCGCGGCTGGGCATCGACATGGACGCGGTCGGCAATACCCTGCAGGACGACGGTGTCAAACTGTTCGAGGCCGCTTTCCAGAAACTGCTGCTGCAGACCGGCTGAGCTGCACCTAATATTCGTTTGATCCGTGCAGTATTGATGACCCGGCAGTCCGGCATCATCGAGCCGCTGAAAATCGCGCCTCACCCTATTCATTCATCAAGGAGCCTGTCCATGAAATCGCGTGCCGCCGTCGCCTGGGAACCCAAAAAACCGCTATCGATCGAGGAAGTGGACGTCGAGGGCCCGCGCGAAGGCGAGGTGCTGCTGAAAGTGGTGGCCAGCGGCGTCTGCCACACCGATGCCTTCACGCTGTCGGGCGACGATCCGGAAGGCGCCTTCCCGTGCATCCTTGGCCACGAAGGCGGCTGCGTCGTGATGGAGTGCGGGCCCGGCGTGAAAACGCTGAAGCCGGGCGACCACGTCATCCCGCTCTACATCCCGGAATGCGGCCACTGCGAATACTGCGCCTCGCCCAAGACCAACCTGTGCCAGTCGATCGCCGCCACCGTGTGGACCGGCTACATGCCCGACGGCACCCGGCGCTTCTCGAAGAACGGCAAGCCGATCTTCCACTACATGGGCTGCTCGACCTTTTCCGAATACACCGTGGTGCCGGAAATCGCGCTCGCCAAGATCAATCCGGCGGCCCCACTCGACAAGGTCTGCCTGCTGGGCTGCGGCGTGACGACGGGAATTGGGGCCGTGCTGAACACCGCCAAGGTCGAACCGGGTTCGACCGTCGCCGTCTTCGGCCTGGGCGGCATTGGGCTGTCGTGCATCCAGGGCGCGGTGATGGCGAAAGCGGGACGGATACTCGCCATCGACCTCAACCCCGACAAGTTCGAAATGGCCAAGGCGCTCGGTGCGACCGACTTCATCAACCCCCGCGAGGTCAATGGCTCGCTGGTCGAATTCATCCGCGACCTGACCAAGGGCGGCGTCGACTACTCGTTCGAGTGCATCGGCAACGTCAACGTGATGCGCGACGCGCTCGAATGCACCCACATGGGCTGGGGCGTCTCCACCGTGATCGGCGTCGCCGGCGCCGGGCAGGAAATCTGCACCCGGCCGTTCAACCTGGTGGTGGGTCGCACCTGGAAAGGCACCGCATTCGGCGGCGTCAAGGGCCGCAGCCAGCTG
>JAIBFE010000133.1 GCA_019459705.1 Thiobacillus sp.
GGTCGAATATCGCAGCGCGCGACTCATGGCTGTTCCTTTCTGAAAGTCCGTTCCAGCGCACGCAAGGCGGTCTGCCAGCGCGTGTGCTCGGCCGTGCTGGCATCGGCAAAACACGCGGCCAGGTGCGCCATCTGGGCGGGAAAGGCCTTGGCAAACAGCACCTCGCCGGACTTCGTCTGGCGAACGTTCTGGCAGCTAGGGTCGCTTCCGTGCGCGGCGCGCTCTACCCAGCCACGGTCGACCTGGCGATCGACCACGCCAGTGAGCGTGCCCTTGGTGATGAGGGTTTTTTCACCGAGTTCGGTGGCAGTCATGCCGGAGGTATTGCCGAGCGTCGCGATGATGTCGAACTGCGACGGCGTCAGCCCCAGCGCGCGGATGCTCGCGGCGGAATACGCTTCGAACGCCTGGTAGCACTGCACCAGGGCTTGTACGGTCGGCAGGAAATCGGCTGGCTGGCTCATCGCATGTTCATTTGGTTCTAACACGAACCAAATTAGTTCGTGTTAGAACCAATGTCAAGCGAATTTTCTCCGGAACCCGATCCGGGCCATGGCGCTCAAACTGAAATCCTCTTCCTCCCTATCTCCTGCACCATGAATTCAACGTCCGCCCCCCTGCTCACCGTGTATTACGACGGCGGCTGCCCGGTCTGCACGCGCGAGATCGGCTTCTACCAGCGCCGGCGCGGCGCCGGGCGCATACGCTGGATCAATCTGGCGCAATGCGATGATCGTGAACTGGGAACGGACCTGAGCCGGGAAGCCGCCTACGCGCGCCTGCACGCGCGCCGACCGGACGGCCGCCTGGTGTCCGGCGCGCAGGCGTTCGCCGCGCTATGGCAGTCGCTGCCCGCATTTCGCCTGGCCGGCCGCGTGGCAGCGCTGCCGGGGGTCGTAAACGGGCTGGAGTGGGGCTATCGGGGGTTTCTCAAAGTGCGCCGGCTGTGGCGACGGGACGCGGGCGCGTGCCCGCTGCCAGGCAGCGACATGAATCAATAGGCCGATCATCCGGGGCGCCCGGAAGGTTCGGTATTTACGCTCCCCCCTCTTCCCCAGCAGGCACACCGGTCACTTCGCAGCATCCTGCGCAAGACTGATCCGTGTCCGCCACCCTATCCTCCCGCATTCCGTCCATGAGATACCCCAGCCAGGCATTGGATATTTTCTCCTGAACGCTGTTTTGTCCCTGGCGCGCCTGAAGATTCGCGAAGTCCAGTTCGAACAGGGGTTGATGCTGGTTAAAGCAGGAAAAGACAAATTTGGAGGGCTCGCCAGTCGTGCTGTCCACATGACGGCACAGGCACTGGGCACACACCTCCTTCATCATGCATTGCATCGGACTGTTCACCGCCGCGATCGCATTGAAGCCGGGCTTCAAAAAAGCTTTCAACTCGGCACGCAGGCGCCTGCGGAAGGTTTCCATCGATTCCGGATGATCCGACAGGATGAACTGGTCGGTCTGATGCACCCAATCGGAAAAGGGCGCTTCCATCTCGGCGCAGGACTGCAGGAACTCGTCCAGTCCGTGGACGAAGCAGGCATCCTGCTGCCGCCGCAAGCTCAAGACCGGGCCTTCGTCCAGCACCCAGATCGCCTGGTCCGTCAGGATCTCGATGACCCTCTGCACGGCACGCGCCCGCTCTACATTGCGGAAGTGGCCGATGAACACGATGCGGTTGCCGGCCGCGCGCCACATCGCCGCTCCGTCCACGGTGCTGGTCACCGCGGAGTGCCCGCCCGCCACCGTCACGGTTGAATTTTCCGGTACAGGTAAGCCGGTGCCGGTCGGGCCCATCAGGATCACGCGCGTGCCGGGCTTGAGCGACGCGGCGATCCGGCTCGACACGCCGACGCTGTTGATCAGCAACTGCACCTCGCCGCGCGCCTTGTCCACGTGCACGCCATCGATGGCCATGCCCTCCATCGCCAGCACCTGCCCCGCGACATGTTCCGCGTGCCGTTCGAAGTTCTGCAGCCGGTACACCTGCCCCGGCAGCCAGTGCCGGGTCGCCTGCGGCGCGCGCACGGTCAGGCTGGTGAGATGCGGCGCCAGACGCTCGACTGCAACCACCTCGGGACACAGGGCGGCGTCCAGCGACGCAGCGAAGGTATCGAATGCGCCCTGATCGGGTAAGTCCGTCTGTTGTGATGCGCGCCCCAGCAGAAGCGCGGTGATGTCGCGCGCCGCGTGCTTGCTCGACGCCATCGCCTTCACCACGCTGCCGTGGTACCAGGGATGGTTGTCGCCGACGAAGGACACCCTGAGGTCGCCTGCACGATAGGAGGTGAAGAAGCCCGGCTGTTCGCCCTTGCAATGCCCCGCCGATGGCACCCGCACCATGTCTCCGGTTTCGTCGATGCGATAGGCGGCGAAATACTTGCCGTCCATCTCGAAGGTGCCCGGATGCTCGCGCTCGTACACGGTGTTGGGAATACTGCCGGCAGCCACCAGCACTGCGCGCGCCGGCAGCGCGACTGCCTCGCCGCTGTCGGTGTGCACGCAGCGCAGCTGCTGCACATGGCCGTGTTCGTCGAGGACTGCCTCGGCCGGCTCCAGCCGTTCGGCGTAGTAGATGCCTTCCTCCAGCGCCTTGACGATCTCTTCGTGATTGCGCAGGTAGGCCGGCGACTCGGCCATGGCGCGCCGATAGACCACGGTGACGCCGCCCCAGGCGCGGATCAGCGGCGTGAAATCGGGCAGCTCGCCAGCAGCGCGGGCACGTTCTCGCTCGTCGCGCACTGCCCGGCCGTGCACAAGGAATTCCTCCAGCACGCCCCACTCGTAGGCGTCGAACAAGCCGGCACGGGTTTCGCCGACCGCCTCCCAGCGCGCCAGCACCTTCTCCACCTGGCGGATGTAATAGGCCTGCACCTCGGTGGCGGTGTCGATCGAAGTAAGGCCGCCGCCGATCACCACCGCGGGCAGGCGCACCTGCAGGTTGGCGAGGCTGTCGCGCTTGGCCGCGCCGGTGAGCTGTAGCGCCATCAGGAAATCGCTCGCCTGACGCATGCCGCGCACCATGTTGTTGCGCACCGGCAGCACGGTGGGGCGGCCCGCGCCGGTCGCCAGCGTCACGTGATCGAAGTCGAGCGCGGGCACGTCTTCCAGCATGATCGTGCCGCCGAGACGGATGCCGCCGTAGACGCGGAAGGCGGGCTGGCGCTCGAGCACCAGCCGGATCAGCGTCAGGAAATTCTTGTCCCAGCGCACCGTGATACCGTATTCCGCGACCCCGCCGAAGCCAGAATTGGTGCGCGTGTCGAGCGGCTGGTAGAGGTCTTTGACATTCTCCACCGGCTTCGTCGGCCGGCCGCTGGCGTCGAACAGTTCCGACGGCAAGGGCTCGATCTTGAGGCCGTCGACGATCACTACGCCGAAGCCTTCCTGCAGCAAGTGGTGCGCGAGATTGAAGCCGGCCGGCCCCGCACCGACGCACAGCGTATTGCGGCCGTTGTACGGCAGGCGATAGGGCCGCGCGCGGTTGAGCGGATTCCATTGCGTCAGCGTGAAATAGAGCTCGAAACCCCAGCGCCAGTCCAGCACGTCGGTGAGGATGCGCGTCTCGATCTCGGGAATGTTCACCGCATCCTGCTTCTGGTAGATGCAGCTTTTCATGCAGTCGTTGCAGATGCGATGTCCGGTGGCGGGCAGCAGCGGATTGTCCAGCATGATCATGGCCAGCGCGCCCAGGGTATAGCCGTCGCGCTTCAACACATGCGCTTCCGAGATGCGCTCTTCCAGCGGACAGCCGGTCAGCGCAACCTCCAGCGGATTGCTGCGGAACCCATCGCCCTCCTTCGCAGGAAATCCGCGCGAACAGAAGTCGCCCGAATGGTCGTGGCAGTACACGCAGTAATCCACCTGGTCCATCGCGTGGCGCAGGTCCGGGCGGGTGTCGGTGAGATTGAATCCATCGCGCCGGCGCGCGTCGGCAGCCCCCTGAACGAGGCCTGCGGCGTCGCCCGGGACCGACACGACCGGCACCAGCTTGAAGTAATCGGTAGTCTGCGGCACGGCCAGGCTGACCCAGCCGGAAGTCGCCGCCCGTCCGGCATCGCTGTGGCACGCAGCATGCAGCCACTCCTCGAGCAGTGCCAGCTGCGCCGCATTGCCGGCTTCCGATGCGTCGGCCCAGAAACGGGCGACACTCCATTCGCGGTCGGTATCCGGCCGCGACGGGATCAACGGGTCGAGCTCGGCAAAATCCCGTGCCGGCTCGCTGCGCTTCTTGCGAATGCGGCGCTTGACGAATTCGCGCTTGAAGGTGTGCACGACCGCATCGTGCTCCTGTTCGGCGCGCAGGCCGTCGCGCGAAGATCCGACGCCGAAGGCCGCCACCAGGAAATCCTCCAGTTCGCGCGCCACGGCGATCAGTAGGCTCGATTCATCGGGGCCGATCCCCTCGCCGCCGTTCCGGTAGTCGAGGTAACGCGCCCGGAGTGCGCCGTCACGCCCGGCAAGCCATGCGTCGAAGCGTGTGTCCAGAAGCGGAAGCTGCGAGGCCCGATACACATCCTCGTATTCAAATCCATCAAGATTCAGCTGCAGGGTCGATGTCATGGCCTGTCCTTTCCACATTGGCATTACATGTCATAACAAGTTGAGTTGAACCACACGCCCGGCGGGCGGGCGGTGGGTGAGATTGGTTAAGGTAACCCCCTAGGGCCCAACACGCCAAAGAAACCCCCCCAACCCCAGTCCATAAACAA
>JAIBFE010000136.1 GCA_019459705.1 Thiobacillus sp.
TACCGCCGCCGAGCTTCTTGATGACCTTGGTCTGGGCGGCGCCACCGACGCGGGACACCGACAGACCGGCGTTGATCGCGGGACGGATACCGGCGTTGAAAAGGTCGGTTTCCAGGAAGATCTGGCCGTCGGTAATCGAGATCACGTTAGTCGGCACGAAGGCGGACACGTCGCCAGCCTGGGTTTCGATGATCGGCAGCGCGGTCAGCGAACCGGTCTTGCCCTTGACGGCGCCGTTGGTGATCTTTTCGACGTAGTCGGCGTTGACGCGAGCAGCACGCTCGAGCAGACGCGAGTGCAGGTAGAACACGTCGCCGGGGTACGCTTCGCGGCCCGGCGGACGGCGCAGCAGCAGCGAAACCTGACGGTAGGCCCAGGCCTGCTTGGTCAGATCGTCGTACACGATCAGCGCGTCTTCACCGATGTCGCGGAAGAATTCGCCCATGGTGCAGCCGGAGTACGGTGCGATGTATTGCATGGCGGCGGCGTCAGCAGCGGTCGCGGCAACGACGATGGTGTGATCCATCGCGCCGTGCTCTTCCAGCTTGCGCACTACGTTGGCCACCGAAGAAGCCTTCTGGCCGATGGCGACGTAGATACACTTCACGCCGGTGCCCTTCTGGTTGATGATGGCATCGATCGCAACCGCGGTCTTGCCGGTCTGGCGGTCGCCAATGATCAGTTCGCGCTGGCCACGGCCAACCGGCACCATGGCATCGATCGACTTGAGACCGGTTTGCACCGGCTGGTCAACCGATTTACGTTCGATCACGCCAGGCGCAATGCGCTCGATCGGCATGGTTTTATCGGCAGCGATGGGGCCCTTGCCGTCGATCGGCTGACCCAGCGAGTTGACCACGCGGCCGAGCAGGCCGCGGCCGACCGGCACTTCCAGGATGCGGCCGGTGCACTTGGCCACGTCGCCTTCCTTGATGTGTTCGTAGTCGCCCAGGATCACGGCGCCAACCGAGTCACGCTCGAGGTTCAACGCCACGCCGAAGGTGTTGCCCGGCATCTCGATCATTTCACCCGACATCACGTCGGACAAACCATGAATGCGGACGATACCGTCAGTAACGGAAACGATCGTCCCCTGGGTGCGCAGTTCGCTCGACGCACCAAGGTTTTCGATCTTGGCTTTAATCAGTTCGCTGATTTCGCTTGGATTCAATTGCATTTTGTTCTCCGAACCGTGAGGTTCCGATAAATATCAGTTGGATGAGCCTGGCTGCGCCTTAAGCCTGTAGGGCGAAGGACATGCGTTGCAGCCGCCCTTTCACCGAGCCGTCTATGACCTGGTCGCCAATGGTGATCACCGCGCCGCCGATCAGTTCGGGATCAACCGCCACCTGCACGTCAACTGCGCGGTTGAACTTGGCCTTGAGCCCGGCAACCAGATCGTCGATCTGCGCCTGCGTCAGTTCCTGTGCGCTGGTGATGGTGGCCTCGAGCGTACCTTCGGCATTCGCCTTCAGCGTCTCGAACTGCACACCGATTTCCGGCAGCAGCGGCAAACGGCCATTTTCGGCCAGCACCTTGACGAAGTTAGCGCCGCGCTCGCCGAGACCGGCACCGGCCACTTCGATGATCAGGGCGGCCACGCGCTCTGACGACACCGCGGGGTCGGTGATCAGACGCGCCACCTGCGCGTCGGACACGATAGCTGCGAGCGTTGCGACGCGCGAGGACCAGCCTGCCAGGTCGTTTTCGCCCTGCGCCATGCGGAATACCGCTTCGGCGTAGGGGCGTGCCAGGGTAGACAGTTCGCTCATGGCTTACAGCTCGGCTTTCAGCTGGCCCAACAGGTCAGCGTGGGTCTGCGCATTGACTTCGCGACGCAGGATTTTTTCCGCGCCAGCCACGGCCAGCCCGGCCACCTGTTCGCGCAGGCTTTCGCGTGCGCGGTTGGTTTCCTGGGCGATATTAGCCTGGGCCGCAGCCAGCTGACGGTCGCCTTCTTCCTTGGCAGCCGTTTTTGCTTCTTCGATGATCTGAGCCGCACGCTTTTCAGCCTGGGCGATCACTTCGGCGGCCTGAGCCTTGGCGTCACGCATGTTGTCGCCGGCCTTCTTGGCGGCCAGTTCCAGCTCGTGCTTGCCGCGATCGGCCGCGGCCAGGCCGTCGGCGATCTGCTTCTTGCGCGTTTCGAGCGCGTTCATGACCGGCGGCCACACGAACTTCATGCAGAACCACACGAAGAAAATGAACGTGATGGACTGGCCGATCAAAGTTGCGTTGAAATTCATATCCGCACCTTTTTAATGACGGGGTTTAGACAAGTTCCGTATCAACCCGCGAATTAACCGGCAACGGCAAACAGAACGTACATGGCCAGACCGACAGCGATCATCGGGACGGCGTCGACCAGACCCATGACGATGAAGAACTGGGTACGCAGCATGGGGATCAGTTCGGGCTGGCGGGCAGCGCCTTCGAGGAAGCGGCCACCGAGGATGCCGATACCAACGGCTGCACCGAGTGCACCCAGACCCATCATCAGGGCACCAGCGATAAACAGCACGGCTTGAGTCATTTCCATTTGTTGCTCCTAAAAGTAAAAATCAAAGTTGAAAACAGAAAACCAGATAATCAGTACTACGGAAATCAGTGATGCTCGGCGTGCGCCATGTCCAGATACACAATGGTCAGCGTCATGAAGATAAAGGCCTGCAGCGTGATGATGAGGATGTGGAACACCGCCCACGCCCACTGCAACGCACCGCCGAACAGGGCCAGAATCCAGCCGCCGCCGAACATCAGCGCAATCAGGATGAAGATCATTTCGCCGGCATACATGTTGCCGAACAGACGCAGCGCGAGAGAAATCGGCTTGGCGATCAGGCCCACGCCCTCGAGCAGCAGGTTGACCGGGAACAGGAATTTGGGGAAAGGCTGGAAAGCCAGTTCAGAGAAGAAGCCGCCCGCACCTTTCATCTTGACGCTGTAGTACAGCACCAGGAAGAAGATAGACAGCGACATGCCGAAGGTCACGTTGGGATCGGTCGACGGCACGATCTTCATGTAGGGTATGCCCGATGCCGCCGCCGCATAGGGCAGCCAGTCGACGGGTAGCAGGTCCATCGCGTTCATCAGGAACACCCACATGAACACGGTCAGGGCCAGCGGGGCGACCAGCGGATTCTGATGCGAGAAGGAACCACGCACCGAGCTGTCAATAAACTCGACCACCCACTCAACGAAGTTCTGCAGGCCGGCGGGCACGCCGGTGGTGGCCTTCTTGGCCGCCATGCGGAAGAGGAACAAGAAGATCAGTCCGAGGCCGATCGAAAACACCATGCTGTCGACGTTGATCGACCAGAAACCCATCGCTTTGACTTCTTCGGCGCCGTGGGCAAACGTCCAGGTTGCCTGCTGCAGGACTTCTACGTTGCCATGTGCGTCGTGACGTTCGAAACCAGGGGGAAGCTGACCGTAGGTCAGGTTCTGCAGGTGGTGCTTGATGTATTCACCGGAGGAAGCGTATTCCGTAGCCATAGTGATCAAATTCTATAAGTGGGTTTTGGATGGACGCGCCGCGCGCTCCCATTCAAAACCAACCTTGGCAAAACCCGTCGACCGGACAGGCTATTTATTGTTACCGCCCATCGCCGCAGCCAGCCAGGCAAACTGGGCCAGAACCAGTCCCAGCAGCATCGGCAGGGGGGCCAGCTTCAGCACCCCGAGGCCCACGACGAGCAGACCCGTCAGCAGCACCAGTCGCTCGACCCCAACACGGATGAACACCTTGAACAAACGATGTTGATCCCACTCGGGGTGCCGCATCGACTGACGTTCGCGCCAGACAAGCACGGTGCTGACCGCCAGCGCCACCAGCACGCCATACAAAACGGCCAGCCCCGCCCCGAATCCCGCAAGCACCCACCCGGTTAGTGCGGCGATCGGCGCGAATCCCGCTTGCGCCAGTGCCACCCGCTGGGTACCAGAAATGCCAATGCGGCGGAGGCCGGTAAACATTAGCCGGTGATGATACTAGAATTAGTGTGATTGATGCAATCATCAAGCTGCTTGATGATGAATTTCACTATGTAGTGATGTTGCATAGCCAACAGCCACTCAATTGCCAGCGAAGGTATCGTTTACAACTGGATCCCCAGACGCTGGAGCAGGCCCTGCAGTTCTTCGGTACTGCCAAAGCTGAGCGTCAGCCTGCCGTTGCCCTTGCTGCTGGTTTGCACGTGGGCTGTCATGCCCAGCGCGTCCGACAAGGCTTCCTCTAATCGGAGAATGTCTCGCGATACCGCCTGTTTGACCGGTGCTGCCGACGTGTCTTTCAGCCGTGCAACCCGACGTTCGACCTCGCGTACCGACAGTCCTTTGGTTTCAATTTCATGCGCCAATTCGCGTTGTGCGTTCGCATGCAAGGGCAGCAACGCGCGCGCATGGCCCATTTCAATCAGCCCCGCGGTCAGCATGTCCTGCACCGGACGCGACAGGTTCAGCAGGCGCAGCAGATTGGACACCGCCGCGCGCGACTTGCCGACCGCCTGCGCCACCGCGTCGTGGGTCATGCCGAAATCCTGGATCAGGCGCTGCAGGCCGTGCGCCTCGTCGATGGCGTTGAGGTCCTCGCGCTGGATGTTCTCGATCAGCGCCATCGCCGCCACCGCGTCGTCGGCGACTTCGCGCACCAGCACCGGCACTTCGGTGAGACCGGCCAACTGCGCTGCACGCCAGCGCCGTTCGCCGGCGATGATTTCGTAGCCGCCCGTAATTTCACGCGCCAGAATCGGCTGCATCAAGCCCTGCGCGCGGATCGAGTCGGCCAGTTCCTGTAGCGATTCGCTGTCCATCTGGGTGCGCGGCTGGTATTTGCCGGGCGCCAGATGCGACACCTTCATCATGCGCAGGTCACCCTGCGGCGGCGCGGCGTTGTCTTCGCCGCCCAGCAGCGCATCGAGCCCGCGCCCGAGCCCCTTAAGCTTGGCCATCTGTTTTCTCCCTTGCTGTCAGACCGGCACGCTTCAGCGTTTCCTCGGCCAGTTCCATGTAGGCTTTTGCACCCTTGCACTGGCGGTCGTAGGCCAGCACCGGCAGGCCGTGGCTGGGCGCCTCGGCCAGGCGCACGTTGCGCGGAATCACGGTGTCGTACACCTTGTCTCCGAAATGCTGCTTGATCTGGTCCGACACCTGCTGCGCCAGCGTGCTGCGCGGGTCGAACATCACGCGCAACAGACCCTCGATGCGGATATCCGGATTGAGCCGCTGCTTGACCTTTTTGATGGTGGCAACCAGATCGGTCAGCCCTTCCAGCGCGTAGTACTCGCACTGCATCGGGATCAGCACCGCCTCCGTCGCCGCAAAAGCGTTGACGGTTAACAGATTCAGCGTCGGCGGGCAATCCAGCAGGATGAAGTCGTAGTCGTCGGCCACTTGCGTCAGCGCCGCCTTCAGCCGTAGGTCGCGCTGCTCCAGATTCACCAGGTCGATCTCCGCGCCCGCGAGCTCGCGGTTGGCCGGAATGACGTCGAAATGACCCGGCTCGGAGCGCATGCAGGCATCGCGCACCGTCACCTGATTGAGCAGAATCTGATACACGGTCGGCAGCGCAGCG
The DNA here is from genome assembly GCA_019459705.1 of Thiobacillus sp. Taxonomy (GTDB): domain Bacteria; phylum Pseudomonadota; class Gammaproteobacteria; order Burkholderiales; family Thiobacillaceae; genus Thiobacillus. The sequence goes on from JAIBFE010000136.1 coordinate 5,573, forward strand.
CGCTTCTGGATGCCGGCGCCCATGGTTGCGTTGCCCTGCGGGTCGAGATCGGCCAGCAGCACACGCTGCCCAAGTTCGGCCAGACTCGCGGCGAGGTTCACCGCAGTCGTCGTCTTGCCGACGCCGCCTTTCTGGTTGGCGATCGCTAGAATTCGGCTCATCTTTCCTCCCGGTGACCAGCGGTGATTCGTCTTGCCGTCGATCCCCGCACGCGGGGCCCCTCGCCGGACAGCTCACACCGCCCCCCTTTTTGGTTCGCAATTGCCAGGATTCGGCTCATTCAACAGGCTCCAGAACAATCAAATGGCGGCTCGCCTCGAGCCCCGGAACAAGCAGCGCGTGGTTAGCGCTCACTTTCACGCCGGTCGGCAGCATGTCGACCTCCGCATTTGGATACAAACCCTTCATCGCCAGCCAGCGGCCACCCGGTTTGAGCAGATGGCGGGTCAGGGTGACAAACTCCTTGAGATCGGAAAATGCGCGCGAGGTGACAATATCGAATCCGCTTTCCGGACAGAAATCCTCCACCCGCCCGGTCACCACAAGCAGGTTTTTCAGGCCCAGTTCAGCCTTGGCCTGCAGCAGGAAAGCCGTTTTCTTGGCAATGCTGTCGATCAGCGTCACCTGCAATTCCGGCCGCGCGATCGCCAGCGGAATGCCGGGCAGGCCGCCACCGCTGCCGACGTCGAGCACACGAATCAAATCCGGGCCGCCGCCCTGAAAGTACGGCACCGCCGCCAGCGAATCCAGCAGGTGATGGCTGACCATGCGTTCGGTGTCGCGAACCGCGGTGAGGTTGTACACGCGGTTCCATTTATCCAGCAGCGCCAGATAGGCCAACAGCTTCGCCTCGGCGCCGTCGGGCAATGTCAGCCCCAAGGCGGCGATGCCCGCCGAAAGCTGGTGTTCGACAGTCATGCGCTTTTCTTCTGCTCGTCGGGCTTGAAGCCGCGCTTGGCGTACACCAGCAGCACCGAAATCGCCGCCGGGGTAACGCCCTGCAGCCGCGCCGCCTGCCCCAGCGTTTCGGGACGCGCTTTCTGCAGACGCTGGCGCACTTCCATCGACAGGCTGGTGAGCAGACCGTAGTCGAGATCCGCAGGCAGACGCAGGTTTTCCTGCTCGCGATGCTTCTCGACCTCCTCGTTCTGACGGTCGATATAGCCCTGATATTTGGCGGCGATTTCGACCTGTTCGGCCACACGTGGGTCGGCCTCCCCCGCCCCGCCACCCGGCAGCGCGAGCACCTGCGCATAATTCAGGTTGGGCCGGCGCAACAGTTCGAACAGGCTGTATTCGTGCTCAATCGGCTGGCCGACGACGCGGGTGGCTTCGTCGGCCGGCAGGATGACCGGGTTGACCCAAGTCGCTTTCAGCCGCTCGGTTTCACGTGAAACCGCGTCACGCTTGCGGTTGAAGGCACCCCAGCGCGCATCGTCGACCACGCCCAGCGCCCGCCCAGCCTCGGTCAGCCGCATGTCGGCATTGTCCTCACGCAACTGCAGGCGGTATTCGGCGCGGCTGGTGAACATGCGATAGGGCTCGGAAACGCCGCGGGTAATGAGGTCGTCGACCAGCACGCCGAGGTAGGCTTCGTGGCGGCCCGGACTCCAGGCCGGCTTTTCCTGCGCCCGCAGACCGGCGTTGATGCCGGCGAGCAAGCCCTGCGCAGCGGCCTCTTCATAGCCGGTGGTGCCGTTGATCTGTCCTGCGAAAAAAAGGCCGGCAATCGATTTGGTCTCGAGCGAAGCCTTGAGGTTGCGCGGATCGTAGTAGTCGTATTCGATGGCGTAGCCGGGGCGCAGGATGTGCGCATTTTCCAGGCCGGGGATCGAACGCACGATGGCCAGCTGCACGTCGAACGGCAACGAAGTCGAAATGCCGTTGGGATAGATCTCGTGGGTCGTGAGCCCCTCGGGTTCGAGGAAGATCTGGTGGCTGGCCTTGTCGGCAAAGCGGGTGATCTTGTCCTCGATCGACGGACAATAACGCGGCCCCACCCCTTCGATGACACCGGTGTACATCGGCGAACGGTCGAGCCCACCGCGAATGATCTCGTGCGTTTTTTCTGTTGTATGGGTGATCCAGCATGGGCGCTGCTCGGGGTGCATCACCGCATCGCCCATGAAGGAGAAGACGGGCGCCGGATCGTCGCCTGGTTGAACTTGCGTCTGGCTGTAGTCGATACTGCGGCCGTCGATGCGTGGCGGCGTGCCGGTCTTCAGCCGGCCCACCGGCAGGTTCAGATCGCGCAGGCGAGCGGCGAGCGACACCGCCGGGGGATCGCCCATGCGCCCCGCCTGGAAGTTTTCCAGCCCCACGTGCACCAGGCCAGCGAGGAAGGTGCCGGTGGTTAGCACCACCGCGCGGCCCGCGAACACGATGCCAAGCTGAGTTTTCACGCCGACAACGCGGTCACCGTCGAGCAGCAGGTCATCGACCGCCTGCTGGAAGATCGTGAGATTCGGCTGGTTTTCCAGACGCTGGCGGATCGCCGCCCTGTACAGCACGCGATCGGCCTGCGCACGGGTGGCGCGCACCGCCGGGCCCTTGGACGAATTAAGGGTACGGAACTGGATCCCCGCCTCGTCGGTGGCGATGGCCATCGCGCCGCCGAGCGCGTCGACCTCCTTGACCAGATGCCCCTTGCCGATGCCGCCGATCGACGGATTGCACGACATTGCGCCCAGGGTTTCGATGTTGTGCGTCAGCAGCAGTGTCTTCACACCCATGCGCCCAGCCGCCAGTGCGGCTTCGGTGCCGGCATGGCCTCCGCCAACAACGATGACATCGAAGGATTCGGGGAATTTCATGATGGCCGCCATTCTACCCGTTGCCGGCGTCCGTTTCACGTGAAACATGGCCACGTGAAACACGGCGCCGGGCGCCCACCCGCAGGAAATGGCCGCTCAGGCTGCGGTGGCCTTGGTTTCCAGCGCTTCCCAACGCGCAAGCGCCTCGAGCAGCTGGGCCTCGATCGCCTCGCTGCGGGCATGTAGTTCTGCGGCCTCCTGCGGACTGGACTGATACAGCGCAGGGTCGGCCAGCCGTTCGGCGATCTTCGCCTGTTCGGCCTCCAGCGCTGCCAGCTGCACCGGCAGGGCTTCGAGTTCGCGCGCTTCCTTGTAGCTGAGCTTGCTCTTGGGCGCGGCCTTTGCCGATGCGGGCTGGACAGAGGTCCTGGGACTCGCCGCCTGTGCGCTTTCGGACGCGGCGCGTTGCTGGCGTTGCCGCCAGGCGAGCCAGTCGGCATAGCCGCCAACGATCTCGGTCAGCTTGCCGTCGCCCTCGAACACGATCGACTGGGTGACGACGTTGTCCAGGAAGGTGCGGTCGTGCGAGACGATGAGCACAGTGCCGCTGTAGTCCTGCAACAGCTGTTCCAGCAACTCCAGGGTGTCGATGTCGAGATCGTTGGTCGGCTCGTCCAGCACCAGCAGGTTGGCCGGGCGCGCAAACAGCCGCGCCAGCAGCAGCCGGTTGCGCTCGCCACCGGACAGGGCCGACACCTTGGCCCGCGCCCGCTCGGCAGGAAACAGGAAGTCTTCCAGATAGCTGATGACGTGCTTTCTCTGCCCCGCGATTTCCACAAAGTCGGAGCCGGGAGAAATCGTGTCGATCAGTGTCGCTTCGTCGTTCAGCTGGTTGCGGAACTGGTCGAAGTAGGCGACTTCCAGCTTGGTACCCTGCTTGATCGTGCCGGACTGCGGCTGCAGGTCGCCCAGAATCAGGCGGATCAGGGTGGTCTTGCCGGCGCCGTTGGGGCCCAAGAGGCCCAGCTTGTCGCCGCGCAGGATGGTGGTGGAAAAGTCGCGGATCAGCACACGGTTGTCGTAACCGTAGGTGACGTGGTCGAGTTCGGCCACCACCTTGCCGGAGCGGTCGCCCGCATCGATCTGAAAGCCGACCTGCCCGGTCTGGTTGATGCGCGCTTCACGGGTAAGGCGCAGGGCTTCCAGTCTCCGCACGCGCCCTTCATCGCGGCAACGGCGGGCCTGCACGCCCTTGCGGATCCAGATTTCTTCCTGCTTCCAGAACTTGTCGAACTTGCGGTTGTGGACCGCTTCGATTTCAAGCTGCTCTGCTTTTTTGGCCTGATATTCGGTGAAATTGCCTTGATATTCGCGCAACTGGCCACGATCGAGCTCGACAATGCGGTTGGCGACGTTGTCCAGGAAACGCCGGTCGTGGGTGATGAACAGCAGCGCGCCCTTGAAGTCGTTGAGCAGGCCTTCCAGCCATTCAATGGCCGCGAAGTCGAGATGGTTGGTGGGCTCGTCCAGCAACAGCAACTCGGGGTCGGTGACCAGTGCGCGCGCCAGCGCCACGCGTTTCTTGAGTCCGCCGGACAGGGTGTCGACCGCGCGGTCGGCGTCCAGGCTCAGGCGCTGCAAGGCCTCCTCCACCCGGCTATTGAGCCGCCAGGCATCGGCCACTTCCAGTTCATGCGACAGCCGCTCAAAGTCTGCGTACACCGTCTCATCGCCTTCCGCCATCGCATGCGCCACGGCATGGTATTGGGCCAGCAGCGCCTGCGCTGCGCCGACGCCCTCGGCCACCGCCTCGAACACCGTATGTCCTGGCTCAAACTGTGGCTCCTGCGGCACATAGGCGAGCTTCAGGGCGGGCTTGCGCCACACCTCCCCGGCATCCGGCGGATTGATGCCGGCGATGATCTTCAGCAAGCTGGATTTTCCGGTGCCGTTGCGGCCGATCAGGCCGATGCGTTCGCCCCCCTCGATCACCAGCGAGGCGCCGTCGAGCAGCGGCCAGTGGCCGTAAGCCAGTTCGAGTCGGTCAAAAGTGAGGAGCGGCATGGGTCAGCGGTTCAAAAACACAGGGGCGGAATTATCCGCGATTAAGCGCCGCATGGACGGCCCGGGCAATATTTAATGCATTCGGGGTGTCGCTGTGCAGGCAGATCGTCTCGGCCCGGATCCGCACGGCGCCACCACCCAGTGTTGCAACCGGCCTTCCCTGCGCCAGTACACGGGCCTGCTCGGCCGCCGCGTCAGGATCGACGATCACCGCACCCTCGGTTTCACGTGAAACAAGCCGACCGCTGGGCTGATAGCGGCGATCGGCAAACGCCTCGTTCAGCACGGCCAGCCCGGCCGCCTGTCCGGCAGCAATCAGCGGCGAGCCGGCCAGCCCCACCAGCGTCAGCGCCGGATCCAGCACCGCCGCCGCCCGCGCAATGGCCCGGGCCACACTCATGTCGCTGGCCGCCACGTTATACAGGGCGCCGTGCGGCTTGACGTGCGCCAGCCGTAGCCCTAGCCGCGCCGCCTGCTCGGCCAGCGCCTCGGTCTGTTGCGTCACCCAGGCGGCAATCTCGGCTTCGGATGCCGCCAGCGCCCGCCGACCGAACTGGGTACGATCGGGATAGCTCGGGTGTGCGCCCACCACCACACCAAACTCGGCCGCCAGCCGTAGCGCTGCCATCATGCTGGCAGCATCACCGGTGTGGCCGCCACAGGCAATCGACACCCGCGCCAGATAGGGCATCAGCCCGGCATCGTCGCAGCCTTCTCCGATGTCGGCATTCAACTCGATCACGCCATATCCTCGATTTCCCATTGTTCTTCCGCCAGACCCCGGGCTGCTTCAAGTTCCATGGTCACAAACCGAACCGCATCGCCGGGCCGCAACTGCGCAAGTCTGGGCAGGTCCACGGTGACCACCCCGGCAATGACCGGGTAGCCGCCGGTCACCGGGCCGTCCCATCCTAGGATGATCGGCTGGCCGTCCGGAGGGACTTGCACCGCGCCCGGCAACACCCCTTGCGATGGCAACTCGGCACGCTGATGCGTCACCGCTGCCCCCCGCAGGCGTAATCCACGGCGATCCGACGCCGCTTCCACCCGGTAGATGCCGGCAAAAAAAGCCGCCAGGCCGGCATCGTCGATCTGGCCAGCCTGCGGCCCCGCCACCACCCGAAGCGGCGCATCCCGCGCACTCGACGGTGCGCGTGCGCGGCACAAATGAACCGAACCCACCAGGTTGCCGCTCGCCAACACGTCACCAGCCCGCAACGGGCGGCCCAGGTGTCCGCCAAATCCGGCTGGCAGAAAGATGCTGCGACTGTTCATCACGGGGGGGGTCGCCAGCCCACCACCGAGCGCCAGCCAGCAACGGCAGCCGCCCATGGCCTGGCCCAGACTCAGAGTCTCGCCGGCCGCCAGCACCAGCGTTTCGTTCCACGGCACCGCCATGCCGCTGCTGCGGCTTGCGGCAAAACGCGCGCCGGTAAGGGCCACCACCCCACCCTGCGGAAACCGCAGGGTGGGCCCCTTCAATATGATTTCCAGCCCCGCCGCCGCCAGATTGTTACCCACCAAGCGGTTGGCGGCCACGAGCGCGGCCGGATCGGCGGCGCCGCCCGCGGGCACACCGAGCGCCGCCCAGCCAGGTCTGCCCCGATCCATCACCAGATCGCATAGCCCGGCCTGCAACACCTCGATCATCGGGGCACAAACCGCACGCGGTCACCCGGCATCAGCAGGGCGGGCGCAGCACGCTGCGGGTCAAACAGGACAGACGCCGTGCGACCGATGATCTGCCAGCCGCCGGGGCCGCCGGCCGGGTAAATTCCGGTGTAGGTCCCACCTATTGCCACACTGCCCGCCGCCACCTGCAGCCGGGGCGACGCCCGACGCGGCGCATGCAGCGCAGCCGGCAGTCCACGCAAATACGGGAAACCCGGCTGAAAGCCCAGGAAAGCGACTACATAGTCCGCTGCGGCATGGCTACTTATATAGGCGGCGGTATCCATCCCAGCCAATTCGGCCAGCGCGGGCAAATCCGGCCCCACGGCACCGCCATACTCGACCGCGATCTCATGCAGTTTCCCTGTTGTCGCCGGTACATCCGCCGATGGCGCAAGCAAGGCTGTACGCAGTCCTTCCGACACAGTTGCACCTTGCCTCAATATCAGCAACAGGCTGCCATCTGCGAGAATTATGTCCTCAATTTCTGTGAACTTCCTCGAAATCAGCACATCATAATGCGCCAGCGTGGCGTCTCCTGTCGCCACCCGCAGCCCGCGTTCGCCCACCCAGCGCCAGCCGGGATGAACGTGCGATTGACCGCTTGTATACTTTCCCATAGGGTGAAGCCCCTGGTTGGAGTTTTGCATGATGCGGCGAATTATCGGTGCAGTGCTGCTGATGGCAGCAAGTTTAATGGCAAGCGCAGCGCTTGCCGCCATGAGCGCCACCCATCCGGCATTGTCGCAAAACCTCGAAGCCCGCCCGAAAAAAGTCGTCCTGCTGCCGCCGCAGGTGTTCGTGTTCGAGTTGTCGGCCGGCGGCGTACCCACCCGCATGTCTGACTGGGAAGCCATGGCACGCGGCAATCTCACCGCGGCGGCCACCCGCCTGGCGCGCGAGTCCCGCCTGTTCGAGCTGGTTCCCACACCGCAGCTGACCACCGCCGAGCTCGACCAGCTCGACGCCCACATCGGCCTGTATGACCGCGTCGCGCAGTCAGTGTTCATCTACGGCCGAGGCGAACAGGCCGCCTGGGCACACAAGAAAAACGAGTTCGATTACACCGTCGGCCCCGGCCTGGCCTTTTTGCGCGAGCAGACCGGCGCCGATGCTGCATTGATCGTGCTGGGGTCCGACTTCATTTCCTCCGGTGGCCGCAAGGCCGCCTTTGCTGCCGGCCTGCTTCTGGGCATCGTCATGCCGCTCGGGCAATCCTTCATCACGGCGGGGGTGGTCGACCTGACAACAGGCGACGTGCAGTGGATGAGCTTCGACTCCAGCAGCAGCCTGGATACGCGCACCCCCGCCGACGTCGACGGACTGATGCGCGCCCTCTACCAAACCTGGCCGGGAACACGATGAAACGGCTGTCGATCCTGACACTGGTTTGCGCACTGGCGGCTCCGGCCCACGCCGACAACGTGCCGCCGTGGGCCAGTGCGGCCGATACCCGCGACCTGGCGCCGGGTGAAAAAAGCCTGTGGCAGGAAGCCGACGAATTCGACCAGGCGCTGGCGCGTGCAGGCAAGGTCAACACGGATCCACAGTTCGGCGCCTACCTGCAAGGCATCATGGATCGGCTGTACCCCGAATTCAAGGGCCGCCTCAACGTGCGCCTGCTGAACGCCCAGCACATCAACGCCTTTGCCCTGCCCAACGGCAGCGTGTACGTGAACGCCGGCCTGATTGCCCGCTTCGAGAACGAGGCCCAGCTAGCCACGGTGCTGGCGCACGAAGGCGCGCATTTCACCCACCGCCATTCGCTGCAGCAGGCCGAACGCGTCAAAAACGCGGCGGCCTTTGCGATGGTGGTCGGCATGCTGGGCGTACCGCTGGTGGGCGACATCGTCGCGCTCTCATCGATGTTCGGCTACTCGCGCGAGCACGAACGCGAAGCCGACGAAATCGGCTACCAGCGCCTGATCGCTGCCGGTTACTCGCCCCGCGAGACCATCCGCACCTTCGAGCACCTGCAGGCCGAAATCAAGGCCGCCGACATCAACGAGCCCTTCTTCTTTGCCAGCCACCCCAAACTGCAGGAACGCATCGACAACTTCAGCGCACTGGTCAAGGACGCCAACAACGGCGAAACAGCGCGCGAGCGCTTCGTCGAAACCACCGCCCGGCTGCGGCAGACCTCGCTGGAAGCCGATCTGGCGGCCTATCGCTACAAGCAGATCATCCTCATGCTGTCCAACCCGGAACAGCGCCGCGAATATCCACCCGAGGCCTCGTATTACCTGGGCGAAGCCTATCGCCTGCGCAATGAAACAGGCGATCTGGACGCCGCTGCACGCGAATTCAACCGTGTGATCGAAAACGCGCCCCAATTCGCCCCCGCCCACCGGGCGCTCGGCCTGCTGTGTTACAAGCGTGGCGACACTGCCCGCGCCGCCGCCCTGTTGCGTCGTTATCTCGAGCTTGCGCCCGCCGCAGCCGACCGTGGCCACATCGAGTATTACCTCGCCGCCATTGAAAAACACAACACGCCGGACACTCGGCGCAGTATCCTCACGCCCCCAATCACTGCCCCCTGACCTTTGATGAACGTTTATCAGCGCATTTTCGAGTACACGCCTGACGCCCTGCTGCTGATCGATCAAGCGGGGCACATCACCCTGGCAAACGCCCAGGCCGAAGCCCTGTTCGGCTATGACCGCAACGAACTGGTCGGCCAACCCATTGAAATTCTGGTGCCGCCCCGCTTCGCCCAGCATCACGTCCGCCACCGCGCCGGATTCATGGCCGAGGCACACAGCCGACAGATGGGCGCCGCCGTCGAACTCTTTGCCCAGATGAAGCACGGGGACGAATTGCCGGTCGACATCATGCTGAGCCCGATGATCGTGGATGGTCACCCCTTCACCCTCTGCGTCGTGCGCGACATCACCGAGCGCAAGGCCGCAGAAGACAAGCTCAGGCAGCAGACCGCAGAGCTCCAGAAACTGCATGCCGAACTGAAAGAGCTCGCCAGCCATGATGGCCTGACTGGCCTGTACAACTGGCGCGCTTTTTACGAACACGCCGGGCAATTGCTCAAAACCGCGCACCGCAGACAGGAAAGCACCACCCTGCTGATGCTGGACCTGGACCACTTCAAGCAGATCAATGACCGTTTCGGTCACGCGGAAGGCGACCGCGTGCTGCAAGCGGTCGCCTCCACACTCAGGATCACTGCACGGGAAAACGACATTGTGGCGCGCCACGGCGGTGAAGAGTTTGTCGTGGCCGCGATCGGGTTGACCGAAGCCGAAGGCCTGGTGGCGGCAGAACGTCTGCGTGCAGCCATTGCCGGCATCGAAACCATGAAAACCCCCATCACTGCCAGCATCGGCGTCGCCACGCTCGCGCCCCAGGCACAAAAATATGAAGCGCCCCGCGTGCTGGCAGAGTTGCTCGACAGGGCGGACCAGGCCCTGTACGCCGCCAAGCACAACGGGAGAAATCAGGTGTGCCATTTCAACCGGCTGGTGCAGCCTGGCTATCAAGCCGTGCCGGCCCGTCCTTGAGCGACATCAACCAGAAAACCGCCCATGATCCCGTACCGCAATCTCGCCATCGGCCTTGTGCTGGTCAGTCTCGTCGCCTGCACGCCCTGGACGCGCGTCGATCAAAGCAGCCGGACTGAATCCCGGCGCGACGACTACACCCTCGAACTGCCGATCGGCTGGGTCAAGCGCACCGCCGACAGCAATGACTTCTTCGTGACCCGCGACGGTCCCGCGCTGAATTACATCGTCGTCAACCGCCAGCCGCATGACCGCAAATTGCCGCGCACCAAACGGGAAACGCGTGCCGACATGCTGCCGCATGAACTCGCCGAACTCGCCATCGCCGAATGGAAAAGCAGCGAGGCCACCGCCAACCTCGAGGTGCTGTCCAACACGCCTGCGCAGCTGGATGGAAAACCGGCCGTGCGCGTGCACATCCGCTACAAAAACGACCGCGGCCTGCCGATCGAGCGCGTCATGCTTGGCATGGTGGACGCCAAAGGCCGGCTGTCCATTCTGTACGAGGCCCCGGCAATCGTTTATTTCCAGCGCGGGCTGGCGGACTTCGAAGCGATGGTGGCGAGCGTGCGCTTCCGGTAGAGAACGCAGACAACAAAAAGGGGGCTCATGTGAGCCCCCTTTCTATTGCCAGTGAAGGTGCGGGCGATCAGTCCTTGAAGCGGCCCCGCACGCCGACGCGATTGCCACCGCCCCGGTTTTCATTGCCGTAGCTGCGCGGCTGGCCGGGGCGCGCGCTGTTGCCGCGGTCCCCGTAGCTGCGGCCGGTTGATGCCTTGGCGGTCTTCGCCTCGCGCTCACGCTTTTCCCAATATTCCACGCTGTTGCCGTTGACTTCGGGCTTGGGCGCGGCTGCAGCGCCCCGGTACGCATCGTTGTGCTGCGGCGGGCGTTGCTCCTGCGTCATGCGGGGCACGTCGGACGGACCGCGCGCAGCCTGCTCGAAGCGGTTGCCGCGCGGCGCGTCGGGGCGGGCGGGACGGGCGCCGGCGGGACGGGCGTCGGCACGATAGCCGCGGTCTCGGTTGTCGCGGCTGTCGCCGCGTGGCGGACGGTCGCCGTAGCTACGCGGTTCGCCGCGATCGCTGAAGCTGCGCTTTTCGCCAAAGCCGCTGCGCGGGCCGTTGTTGCTGCGCGGACGGCCTGACGACGCCGGGCGGCCGGAAGCCGGTTTCTGGGTCGGCTCCAGACCCGGCAGCGTGTGCACCTCGATGCGGTTGCCGGTGTAGCGCTCGATGTTCTTCACCAGCCCGCCTTCGCGCATGCCGGCGAAGCTCACCGCGATGCCGGTGCGGCCGGCACGGCCGGTACGGCCGATGCGGTGGACATAGTCCTCGGCCTGGCGCGGCAGATCGAAGTTGATGACGTGGCTGATGCTCGCCACGTCGATGCCGCGCGCGGCGACATCGGTGGCCACCAGCACGCGGGTGCGGCCTTCGCGCAGACGCTGCAGGGCGCGATTGCGCTGCCCCTGCTGCATGTCGCCGTGCAGCGCATCGGAAGCGAAGCCGCTGTCGGCCAGCAGGTCGGAGATCTCCTCGGTGCTGCGCTTGGTCGAGGCGAACACGATGGCCTGTACCATCTCCACGTCGCGCAGCAGCGCGTCGAGCAGACGATTCTTGTGGTCCATGTTGTCGGCAAACAGCAGGCGCTGCTCGATCTTGGATTCCTTGTGCGGCACCGCCTCGATCTCGATGCGCTGAGCGTCGCGGGTCAGTTCGCGTGCCAGGTTGCCCACCACGCCGTCGAGCGTGGCCGAGAACAGCAGCGTCTGGCGCTCGGCCGGGCAGCGCGCGGCAATCGCCTTGATATCGTCGACAAAACCCATGTCCAGCATGCGGTCGGCTTCATCCAGCACCAGCACTTCGAGGCGCGAGAAGTCGATCTTGCCGCGCTCCAGATGGTCGATCAGGCGGCCGGGGGTCGCCACCACCACGTCCACCGGCTGCGACAGGCGCTTCAGCTGCAGGCCATACGGCGCGCCACCAACCAGACAGGCGGTGCGAAAGCGGCGCATGTCCTTGCCATAGGTCATGGCGGCTTTTTCGACCTGCAGCGCGAGTTCGCGCG
>JAIBFE010000156.1 GCA_019459705.1 Thiobacillus sp.
CGCAGATGATGGACGGCCTCGCGCTCGGCGAGACCACGCCGGGGCCGCTGATCATGGTCGTCACCTGGGTCGGTTACCACGGCGGCGTCGCCAAGGAGATATTCGGCAACCCGCTGGCCGCCGGTTTCGCCGGCGCCACGGTCGACCTTCTTCACCTTCCTGCCCTCGTTCTTCTTCATCCTCGCCGGCGCGCCGCTGGTCGAGGCCACCCGTGGCGAAATCCGCTTCACCGCGCCGCTCACCGGCATCACGGCGGCAGTCGTGGGCGTGATCCTCAATCTGGCGGTATTCTTCGCCTGGCATACCTTCTGGCCGCAGGGCACGGCGGATGCACCGTTCGCGGGGACTTTCGACTGGTTCCCCGTCATCGTCGCCGTCGCCGCGTTCGTCGCCCTGTGGAAATACAAGGCCGACATCATGAAGGTGATCGGCGTGTGCGCCCTGCTGGGGCTGGCTTATTCGTTTTTGATGTGAGGACACCATGGAACCTGGAACCCAACCCCTGAAGCGCTGCGGCTGCGGTGCTCCGACCGAAAAATGCCCGGATCTGCCGCGCACCATCGCACCCGCGAAGCTCAACCCGGACACCACCCTGGTGTTAGACGTGCGGCGCGAGGCCGACTTCGCCGCGTCCCATGAAATAATCCCCGGCGCGATGTGGAAGAACCCGGACAAGAACGACGTCTGGATCGGTGCGCTGCCGCTCACCCAGGACGAGGTGATCTACTGCGTGCGCGGCGGCAGCGTGTCGAACAGCGTGGTCGACCGCCTGCAGGCCGCGGGCGTGAAGGCGCGCTTCATCGAGGGCGGACTCGAGGCGTACAAGGCGGCGGGCGGCAAGATCGCCCGCAAACGCAGAGGCAGTTGATGCGCCCGCAGGCAACACCCAACCGGCGTTTCTAACCCCGTTCCCGCGATGCTCGCTCTGCGCATCCTCTCCATCGTCTTCCCCGTCTTCGCGATCATCGGCATCGGCTGGTGGTACGGGCGGGTCAAGCGCCCCGACATCGGCGTCACCAACCAGATCAGCATGGACGTGCTAGTGCCGGCGCTGGTGTTCGCGGCGCTGGCGTCGAAGGAATTCGACTTCGCGCACTACTGGCAGCTGGCGCTCGCAGGCACGGGGGTGATCCTCGGCTCGGGCCTGCTCGCCTGGCCGGTGGCACGGCTGCTGAAGGTCGACGCGAAGACCTTCGTACCGCCGATGATGTTCAACAACTCCGGCAACATGGGCATCCCGCTCATCGTGCTCGCCTTCGGCGAAGCAGCCCTGGGCGCGGCGATCATCCTGTTCCTGGTGGAGATGGTGCTGCACTTCTCGATGGGCCCCTACCTGCTGGCCCACCGCATGCGGCTCGTGCAACTGCTGAAGACGCCGGTGATGGTGGCGACGATGCTCGGCGTGGCGGTGAGCCTGTCAGGTGCGAACCTGCCGCAGCCGCTCTACACCGCGATCAAGATGCTCGGCGACGCCTCGATCCCCATGCTGCTGTTTGCGCTGGGGGTGCGGCTGAACCAGGTGTCGTTCAAGGACTGGCACATCGGCGTGGCGAGCGGCATCGTGTCGCCGGCTACCGGCATCGTCATGGTGCTGCTGGTGACGCCCTTCCTCGACCTCGACCCGGTGCAGCAGTCCATCCTGCTGGTGTTCGGCGCGCTGCCGCCGGCGGTGCTGAACTACCTGATGGCCGAGCAGTACCGTCAGGAACCGGAACGGGTAGCGTCGATCGTGTTGCTCGGCAACCTGGCCGCGCTGGTTGTCATGCCGGTCGTGCTGGCCTTCGCGTTGCGCTGATTGTCAGCTTCCCCGCTGTCGCGCCGCGTCCGTTCTGGCCGCAAACCATCCAATACCCCCGCAAAGAAAATGGTTGACCAAATTACTTGGTTATTCTATTGTGCGGAATCGTAATTTTTTATTGAACGCTAGGACTGCATCATGGAACGTGAAATCAACGGCAAAATGGTCGAAACCGACCCCGAAGGCTATCTGGTCAACCTGGAAGACTGGTCCGAGGAACTGGCTGTCGAACTGGCCAAGGAAGACAACCTGGAACTGGCCGAGAACCACTGGAAGGTCATCCACTACATGCGCGACCAGTTCGCCCAGAACGGCACCGCCCCCAACCTGCGCTTCCTGCAGAAGGGCCTGAAGGAAGAATTCGGCGACGAATGGGGCGACAAGAAATTCCTGTTCGACCTGTTCCCGTTCGGGCCCGCCAAGCAGGCCGGCCGCTACGCAGGCACCCCGAAGCCGACCGGTTGCGTGTGAGTTAATCAAGCCGCCCTCGTACCGAAACGCCCCGCCCCGTGCGGGGCGTTTTGTTTTGGACGCCTGGCACACGGCTCAGCTATTTCCGGGCATCGTCACTCGCAACCGCATCCACCGGCGCCTCGAATGCGATGAACAGGACGCAGGGGCCTGCTGCCCCGCACGCCGCCGCGTGCGGCAGCCTGGGGGGGCCATAGGCATAGGACCCCGGAGTGAGCACGGCGGCCGGATAGCCGTCATAGGTCACGTGAAGCTCGCCGGCCACCAGCACCATGCGCTCGGCCGAGGTGTGCCAGTGGCGCGGGATCACCGCATTCGCGGGCACCCTGAAGAAGACATCGGCATTGCTTTTGCCCGGATCGCCGTGAAGCACCGCAATCTCGCAGCCTTTGGGCATGAAGTCTGGACAGCCGCCCCACTTGAGCGCGGGGTTCCCCGCGGTGTTCGAAAGCGGGGGCCCCTGTGCAATGGCCGCGGCCGCGACGAATACTCCGGAAAGCAGCAGGGCCGGCAGCAAACCGCGAGTGCGGGACCGGCGTACGATCGCTTGAATGTGCATGAGACCACCTTCCTGTTGGCCAGGAACGCACTGCCGGGCGGATGCCCGGGCAGCCTGGAGTCTTTCACCATAGTCAAAAAATCGCCTGCCTCACTCACTGCGTCCCGCGAAACATGAAATAGACCGCGCCCACCAGACACAGCGCGGCCCACAGGAAATCCC
>JAIBFE010000164.1 GCA_019459705.1 Thiobacillus sp.
CACCTGCACCTTCATGCCGAGTTGCCGCGAATCGCGGGCGACTCCACAATATTGCGTCAGGTGATACATAATCAGATGCAAAATGCGCAGGATGCGCTGGCTGGTCACGCTGCACCGTGTGTCGACGTCAGCACGCGCCTCAACAACAACGCAGTTTGTTTGACCGTAACGGACAAT
Source organism: Thiobacillus sp. (assembly GCA_019459705.1). Classification (GTDB taxonomy): domain Bacteria; phylum Pseudomonadota; class Gammaproteobacteria; order Burkholderiales; family Thiobacillaceae; genus Thiobacillus. The sequence continues at coordinate 178 of JAIBFE010000164.1, forward strand.
GGAGCCGGGTTTCCGGAGCATCTGATGACGCGGCTGTTCGAGCCATACGCAACCACCAAGGCCAAGGGAACCGGCCTGGGCCTGGCCGTCGTGAAAAAAATCATCGAAGAGCATCACGGTAAAATCCAGATCGAAAATCTCAAGACGGGCGGTGCTGTCATCCGCATCTCACTACCCGTTTTCGCAGCAGCCGGGGAGCACACGTGAGCGGGCATATTCTCGTCGTCGACGACGAAGTGGGCATTCGTGAGTTGTTGTCGGAAATTCTGACCGACGAAGGTTATGACGTGCACCTGGCGGAAAATGCCGAGGCGGCGCGGGCGTTTCGCGCAGTGCGCCGCCCGGATCTGGTTCTGCTCGATATCTGGATGCCCGACACCGACGGCGTGACGCTGCTGAAGGAATGGGCAGGCGGCGGCCAGCTCACCATGCCGGTGGTGATGATGTCCGGCCACGGCACCATCGATACCGCGGTCGAGGCGACCAAGCTCGGCGCCGCCGACTTCCTGGAAAAGCCGGTTTCGCTGGCCAAGCTGATCGACACGGTCAGCAAGGCGATCAAACGTGGCGTGGCCCTGCCGCGGCGTGCGCCGAGCATGGACCTGTCGGCGCTCGGCCGCAGCCCGCTGATTCTCGAACTCAAAAAACGCCTCACCCAGATTGCCGGCAATACTGCGCCGGTCCTGTTGCTGGGCGAACCCGGCAGCGGCTTCGAGATCTGCGCCCATTTTCTCCACCAGCCCGCCAGTCCGTGGGTCGAAATCAAGGATCGTGCGCGACTGGTGTCCGACCCGCTGAGTTTTGTCGAGGCGCTCGGCAACGGCACCCTCTATCTGCCCGATGCCTGCGAGCTGGCGCGTCTGGAACAGAAGGGCCTGGGGCTGCTGCTCGACCGCATCGAAGGCAGCGGCGCGCGCCTGGTGTGCGCCGCCAGCCGTAGCCTGGACGCCATGGTGGCGGCCGGCGAGTTCGACAGCCGGCTGTATTACCGGCTGTCCAGCCTGGCGATCCAGGTGCCGCCCCTGCGCGAGCATCGCGAGGACGTGCCTGAAATCGCCAACTTCATGCTGGCGCAGCTGATCGAGGCCGGCGTCTGCCCGGTGCGGCGGTTGACCACGCCTGCCTTGAACCAGTTGCGCAATTTCGACTGGCCGGGCAATCTGCCCCAGCTCAACAACGTGGTGCGCACGCTGGCGGTCACTGCGCTGGCGAGCGAAATCGACGCCATCGACGTCAACCGGGTGCTCGCCCCGATGAAGCAGTCGGCACCTGCCGTGGCTCACGGTATCCCGCTCGACATCCCGCTGCGCGAGGCGCGCGACGCCTTCGAGCGCATGTATTTCGAACACCTGATCCAGAAGGAAGGCGGCAGCATGACACGGGTCGCCGACAAATCCGGGCTGGAGCGCACCCATCTTTACCGCAAGCTCAAGCAGCTGAATATCCGGCATGGCCGGCGTCTCGACGAAGATTTGTAAGCCCAGGAACACACTTGAAAATCATCATCCTTGGTGCCGGCCAGGTCGGCGGCAATCTGGCTGAAAGCCTGGTTGCGGAGAACAACGACATCACCGTTGTCGACCTCGACACGACCCGGCTGGCGTTGTTGCAGGACCGCTTCGACCTGCGCACCGTGCGTGGCCATGCAGCGCACCCTTCGATTCTGAAGCAGGCGGGTGCCGATGATGCCGACATGCTGGTAGCGGTCACGCAAAGCGATGAAACCAACCTGGTTGCGTGCCGGCTGGCAGCCACCCTCTTCAACATTCCCACCCGTATCGCACGGATTCGCTCGAATGATTTTCTCGGGCTGGAAGCCGGCTTTCTGGCCGAGCATTTCGGCGTCAACGACGTCATCAGTCCCGAGCAGGAAGTGACCGATACTCTGCGGCGATTGATCGAGCACCCCGAAGCCCTGCAGGTGCTCGATTTCGCCGACGGCAAGGTGCGGCTGGTGGCGGTGCGCGCCTACCACGGCGGTCCGCTGGTGGGACACGAACTGCAGGACATCAAGCGCCACATGCCGACCCTGGAGTGCCGTATTCCGGCGATCTACCGGCGTGACCGTGGCATCGTTCCAAAAGGGATCACCGTGATCGAGCCGGGCGACGAGGTGTTCTTTCTGGCGCGCAAGCAGGATATTCCTTCCGTCATGCGCGAATTGCGCCGCATGGAGCGGCCGGTCAAGAAAGTAATGATCGCCGGGGGCGGCAATATCGGGCGGCGGCTGGCGGCGCGGATCGAACGCGACTACGACGTCAAGGTCATCGATCACAACAAGACCGTCAGCAACCTTTTGGCCGAACAGCTTCACCATACGCTGGTACTGCAGGGCGACGCCACCGACGAGGAGCTGCTCGACCAGGAAAACATCGCCGCCATGGATGTGTTCTGCGCGCTCACCAACGATGACGAGGACAACATCATGTCCGCGCTGCTGGCCAAGCGCATGGGCGCGCACCGCGTGATTGCGCTGATCAACCGCTCGGCCTACGTCGATCTGGTGCAGGGCGGCGAAATCGACATCGCCATCTCGCCGGCGCAGGCCACGGTCGGTCCCCTGCTGTCCAAAATCCGCCGCGGCGACATGGTGGCGGTACATTCGCTGCGCCGCGGCGCGGCCGAAGTGCTGGAAGTGGCCGTGCATGGCGATGCCAAGACTTCCCGCGTCGTGGGCCGGCGCATCGAAGAGATCGACCTGCCGGAGGGTGCGACGATCGCTGCGATCATCCGCAACAACGATGTCATCATCGCTCACCACGATACGCTGATTGAGGCGGAGGACCACCTCATCCTGTTCGCGCTCAACAAGCGCATCATTCCCAAGGTGGAAAAACTGCTCCAGGTCGGTTTCGGTTTCTTCTGATGTCCCGCCTTGCCCCGGTTCTCAATGTGTTGTCCAAGGTGATCATGCTGTTCTCGATCGCCTTTCTGGTGCCGCTCACCCTGTCCTGGATGCTCGACGACGGCGCACAGCGGGCCTATGACGAAGCCATCGTCATCACGTTTGCAGCGGGTGTGCTCACCTGGCTCTTCACCCGTAAATCGCAGCGCGAACTGCAGACCCGCGACGGCTTCCTGCTGGTGGTGCTGGCGTGGACCAGCCTGCCCGCCTTCGCCACCCTGCCCCTGCTGATCTACATGCCGGACCTCTCGTTTACCGATGCCTATTTCGAGACGGTGTCGGGGATTACCACGACGGGTTCCACGATTCTTTCCGGACTGGACACGCTGCCCATGTCCATCAATCTGTGGCGTGGTCTGCTGGTGTGGTTGGGCGGCATGGGGCTGATCGTGCTGGCGGTCGCCATCCTGCCGCTGCTGGGCGTCGGCGGCATGCAGATCTACAAGGCCGAAACCCCGGGGCCGATGAAGGATACCAAGCTCACCCCGCGCATTACCGAAACCGCCAAGGGCCTGTACCTGATCTATGTTGGCATCTCGGTCGCGTGTGGCCTTTCATTCTGGTTGGCCGGGATGACGCCGTTCGATGCCGTCATGCATACCTTTTCGACGATGGGGCTGGGCGGCTTTTCCTCGCATGATGCGAGCTTCGGTTACTGGAACTCGCCCGTCATCGAGGCGGTGACGGTGGTGTTCATGCTGGTGGCCGGGATCAACTTCTCTACGCACTTCCTGGCTTGGCGTCAACGCGCGCCGACCGCCTATCGACATGATCCGGAGGTGCGCTGGTTTCTCACCGTCACGCTGGGCAGCGCGCTCCTGATCGCGGTTTATCTGACCGCCCTGCGCGTCTACCCCGATTTTTTTCAGGCGCTGCGCTTTGCCCTTTTCAATACCGTCTCGATTGCCACGACGACCGGGTTTGCCAACACCGACTTTAATCAGTGGCCTTTTTTTGCGCCGCTGTTCATGTTGTTTCTGTCCAGCTTCGCCTCCTGCTCGGGCAGTACCGGCGGCGGCATGAAAATGGTGCGCGCCCAACTGCTGTTCAGGCAGGGGAAGCGTGAACTGACTCGTCTCGTTCATCCGGCAGCACGGCTGCCGGTTAAGCTGGCCGGGCAGGTGGTGCCCAACAATGTCATCTATGCCGTGCTGGCCTTTGCCTTCCTGTATGTGTTCGCCATCATCATCATGACGCTGCTCATGACTGCCAGCGGGCTGGAATTCATTACGGCGTTTTCTGCGGTGGTCGCCTCGATCAACAATATGGGGCCCGGACTGAATCAGGTGGGCCCTGCTACCACCTACGCCATCCTCACCGATTTCCAGACTTGGATCTGCACCATCGCCATGCTGCTGGGACGGCTGGAGTTGCTGACTGTTCTGGTGGTCTTCACCCGGGCCTTCTGGCGTGCCTGAGCCACTGGAGAACTTTCTTGCCATGCTCGCCAGCGGCCGCGACAACGCTCTGCTGCGGTTTTCGCTCGGCAACGAATACCTCAAGCAGGGTGACGCTTTGAGCGCCGCCGAGCATCTGCGCCGAGCGGTCGAACACGACCCGAAGTATTCCGCCGCCTGGAAGCTGCTGGGCAAAGCCCTGACCGACATCGAGGCCTGGCAGGATGCGCTGGCCGCCTACCTGCTGGGGATCGCCGTGGCTGAGGCGCGGGGCGATAAGCAGGCGGCCATGGAAATGTGCGTGTTTGCCCGGCGATTCGGAATGCAGCTTGGGTTAGAATGCGTCGTCTGAATATTTGAA
>JAIBFE010000167.1 GCA_019459705.1 Thiobacillus sp.
TCTACCTGCAGAGCGGTTAACTGCTGCTCACCCACACCTCGCGGGTGCTGGTGCGCTACATGAAAACCCACCAGCCGCCGCTGCGCATCATCGCGCCGGGGCGGGTGTACCGCTGCGACTCCGACGTGACCCACACGCCGATGTTCCATCAGATCGAAGGCCTGTGGGTCGACGAATCGGTGTCGTTCGCCGACCTCAAGGGCGTGCTGGCCGACTTCATGCGCAACTTCTTCGAGCGCGACGATCTGCCGGTGCGCTTCCGTCCCTCATTCTTTCCCTTCACCGAACCGTCGGCCGAAATGGACATCGGCTGCGTGATGTGCGGTGGCGAGGGCTGCCGGGTGTGCTCGCACACCGGCTGGCTGGAAGTGCTGGGGTGCGGCATGGTGCATCCCAATGTGTTCAAACACGTGAATATCGATACCGAACGCTATGTCGGCTTCGCCTTCGGCCTTGGCGTCGAGCGCCTGGCGATGCTGCGCTACGGCGTCGACGACCTGCGGCTTTTCTTCGAGAATGACCTTCGCTTCCTCAAGCAATTCAATTAATTAGAGCGAATACATCATGCAATTTCCGGAATCCTGGTTGCGCAGCCTCGTCAACCCCGCGCTCGATACTGCCCAGCTGGCTCATGCCGTGACCATGGCCGGTCTCGAGGTGGAAGCCCTGACCCCGGCCGCGCCGCCGTTCAACAACGTGGTGGTGGCCGAGATCCTGTCGGCGGAGAAGCATCCCGATGCCGACCGCCTGCGCGTGTGCCAGGTTGACGTCGGCGAAGTGTCCCCCGTCACCATCGTGTGCGGCGCCCCCAATGCGGCGGCCGGCCTCAAGGTGCCGTGCGCGCGTCCCGGGGCGAAACTGCCCGGGATCGAGATCAAGGTGGCCAAGGTGCGCGGCGTCGAATCCTTCGGCATGCTGTGCTCGACCAAGGAACTGGGCCTGGAAGGTGCGGCCGACGGCCTGATGGTGCTGGATGCTGACGCGCCGGTGGGCGAGGATTTCCGTAGCTGGCTCAACCTGGACGACACCCTCATTACGCTGAAGCTGACGCCCAACCGTGCGGATTGTCTGTCGATGCAGGGGCTGGCGCGCGAGGTCGGCGCGATCACCGGCGCCGAGGTGCGGCTGCCGCAGATTGACGGGGTCGCTGAACGCATCCAGGACACGGTGGCTGTGCAGGTGTCGGCTGCGGACGCCTGCCCGCTTTATCTGGGGCGCGTGGTGCGCGGCATCAACGCGCAGGCCACCACCCCGCGCTGGATGGCCGAGCGTCTGGAGCGTAGCGGCATCCGCCCGCTGCTGGCACCGGTCGACATCACCAACTACGTGCTGCTCGAACTCGGGCAGCCGATGCATGCCTTTGCCCTGTCGCGTCTCAATGGTGGCGTCGAGGTGCGGCAGGCCCGCCCGGGCGAGACCCTCGAACTGCTGAACGGCCAGACTGCCGAACTCGCGCCCGACATGCTGGTGATCGCCGATGCCAGCGGACCGGTGGCGCTCGCCGGCATCATGGGCGGCCTGCCGACCAGCGTGGAGCGCGTCACGGTCGATGTATTCCTGGAAGCCGCATTCTTTGCGCCGGCCGCGATCGCCGGCCGTGCGCGGCGGCTGGGTTTGTCGACCGATTCGTCGCACCGCTTCGAGCGCGGCGTCGATTTTGGCACCACCCGCCAGGCGATGGAGCGCGCCACTCAACTGCTGCTCGAGATCTGCGGCGGCCAGGCCGGGCCGATTACCGAGGCAGCGGCCGCGTTGCCCAGGCGCGAGCCGATCACCCTGCGGCTGGCGCGCCTGAAGCGCGTGGCCGGTGTGGAACTCGACGCGGACGAGGTGGTACGCGGACTGGTTGCGCTTGGCGCCCAGGTCGAGCGCCAGGAGGATCGCCTGATCGTCACGCCGCCGAGTTTCCGCTTTGACCTGACGATCGAGGAAGACCTGATCGAGGAGGCGGTGCGCCTGTTCGGCTACGACAACATTCCGGCGCAGCCGCCGGCCGCGCCTTCGCGCATGCTGCCGCAGGACGAAACCGTGCTGGCCGAAGACACCCTGCGCCAGATGCTGGTCGACCTGGATTACCAGGAGGTCATCACCTACAGCTTCGTCGACCCCGCGTGGGAAACTGCGCTCGATGCCGACGCACGGCCGTTGCCGCTCGCCAATCCGCTGGCCAGCCAGCTGTCGGCGATGCGAACCACCCTGTGGGGCGGCCTGATCGAAACCCTGCGCCACAACCTCAACCGCCAGCAGGCACGGGTGCGCATTTTCGAACTGGGACGGGTGTACCGCTCGCAGACCGAGCAGCCGATGAAGCTGGGCGGCCTGATCTATGGCGACGTGCAGCCCGAGCAATGGGGGGGCGCCGCACGCCGTGTCGATTTCTTCGACTTGAAGGGCGACCTGGAACAGCTGGCCGGCCATGCGCTCGAGTCGCGGCGCGGTGTGCATCCCGCGCTGCATCCGGGACAGAGCGCCGAAGTGTGGGCCGATGGCCGGGCCATCGGTTGGATCGGCGCCCTGCACCCGCGTCTGGTGCAGGGGTTCGACCTGCCGGCCGCGCCGGTGCTGTTCGAGCCTGACAGCCAGGTGCTGGCGCAGCGCCGCCTGCCACGCCATGCGACCCTGTCGCGCTTCCCGCAGGTGCGGCGTTATCTGGCTTTCGTGCTGGACCTCCACACCCCGGCTGGCGAACTGCTGGCGGTGCTGCGCGAAGCCGCGGCCGACGGGGTGCGCGCCATCGATGTGTTCGACGACTATCGCGGAAAAGGTGTGGCTGAAAACCAAAAAAGCCTTGCTATCCGGGTAGTTATGCAAGATACAGAACGCACATTGACGGATCAGGAAGTGGAAGATGCAGTGCAAAAACTGGTCAGTGCCGCGCTTCGTCAGTGCAACGCCAGTTTGCGTGCTTGACCCAAAACAAACAATTTTGTTGGCGCGTGCGTGACGCGATTTTTCACCAGCCATCCCTGACACCATACAAGCATGACCACCCTCACCAAAGCTGATCTGGCCGAGTTGCTGTTCGATAAAGTGGGTTTGAACAAGCGCGAGGCCAAGGACGTCGTCGAGTCCTTCTTCGACGAAATCCGTTTGTCGCTCGAGAAGGGCGACATCGTCAAACTGTCCGGGTTCGGCAATTTCCAGTGCCGCGAAAAACCGCAGCGCCCGGGCCGCAATCCAAAAACCGGCGAAGAAATGCCGATTTCCGCGCGTCGCGTGGTGACCTTCCACGCCAGCCAGAAACTCAAGTCCCAGGTCGAAGGCGCCCAAGTTGGAACGCCCAGCGAGGAGTGAGCTTCCGCCGATCCCGGCAAAACGCTATTTCACCATCGGTGAAGTGTCGGAACTGTGCGCCGTCAAGGCGCACGTCCTGCGTTACTGGGAACAGGAATTCACCCAGCTGCGCCCGGTCAAGCGGCGCGGCAACCGCCGCTACTACCAGCACCATGAAGTCCTGCTGATCCGCCGCATCCGCGAACTGCTGTACGAAGAAGGCTTCACCATCAGCGGCGCGCGCCAGCGTCTGGAGCACGATGCCGAAATTCCCCCCGAGTCTGCACCCGCGCCCGTTGCTGATGCGCTGGATATCGCCAAGCTGCGCGCCGAAATCAGCGCCATTCTGAAAATATTGGGCTGACAGGCTTCCGCGGGGCGCAGCTCCTCTGTTAGAATCTCGGGCTTCGTCGGGGCGTAGCGCAGCCTGGTAGCGCACTTGCATGGGGTGCAAGGGGTCGGAAGTTCGAATCTTCTCGCCCCGACCAATAGAATCAGAGAGATAGGGTCGGGTCATACCGGCCCTTTTTCTTTACGGCGGCCGAAACCCTATTGTCGTTGCGGCATCTGCAATGGCAGGTTGAAGCACCATCATTCGCTGTTTGTTCAATATCAGGAGAGAGTTATGGAACACACTTTGCCCGCACTGCCCTTCGCCATGGACGCGCTCGCACCGCACATGTCCAAGGAAACCTTCGAATACCACTACGCCAAGCACCACCAGGCCTATGTGACCAACCTCAACAACCTGATCAAGGGCACCGACTTCGAGAGCAAGTCGCTCGAGGACATCGTCAAGTCCGCGCCCGCCGGCGGCGTCTACAACAACGCCGCCCAGGTGTGGAACCACACCTTCTTCTGGAACTGCCTGACCCCCAACGGCGGCGGCGCTCCGTCCGGCGCGCTGGCCGACGC
>JAIBFE010000192.1 GCA_019459705.1 Thiobacillus sp.
CATGCGGCGGCTTCAGCTACGGCGACGTGCTGGGCGCGGGCGGCGGCTGGGCCAAGTCGATCCTGTTCAACCCCCGCGCACGCGACCAGTTCGCGGCGTTTTTAGGTCGCGCCGACACCTTTGCGCTGGGCGTCTGCAACGGCTGCCAGATGATGAGCCAGCTGCACGACCTGATTCCCGGTGCCGCCGCCTGGCCGCGCTTCGAGCGCAACCTGTCGGAGCAGTTCGAGGCGCGTTTCGCGCAGGTCGAAGTGCTGGCCTCGCCGTCGATTTTCTTCGCCGGCATGGCAGGCTCGGTGATGCCGATCGCGGTGTCGCACGGCGAAGGCCGGGTACAGTTCCGCGATCCGGCGCATGCCGCGCAGGCGCTCGCCACGTTGCGTTACGTCGATCACCGGGCCGCGCCGACCGAGACCTATCCGCTCAATCCCAACGGCTCGGCTGGCGGATTGACGGGGTTCACCACCGCAGATGGCCGTTTCAGCATCCTGATGCCGCATCCGGAACGCGTATTCCGCGCCGCACAGCTGTCATGGAAACCGGACGGCATGAGCGGCGCCGGCCCCTGGCTGCGGATGTTCCGCAACGCACGGCGTGTGGTTGGGTGATGTCGCCGACTAGGCGAAAATGGCAGGCTTTGCCGCACTGAAGGGCTCGTTAATGAATGCACCCGACAACCTCCTGACGGACGACCACCTGCGTGCGCAGGTCAAACTGCTGGGCACCTTGCTGGGCCAGGTATTGCTGCAGTTTGCCGGCGAAGACGTGTTCGAGGCGGTGGAAACGCTGCGTCGCGGCTTTGCCGAACTGCAGCAGCAGGAAGACCAGCAGCGCCGCACCGAATTGATGGCGATGATCGACGCCATGCCCGCCGGCAAGGTGGAGCTGGTGGTGCGTGCGTTCTCGAGCTATTTCATGCTGGTCAACGTGGCGGAAGAAAGCTTTGCCCACCGCAATCGGCGTCGCATGCTGTCGCACGGCATGCCCCTGTGGGAAGGCTCGTTCGACCGCACCCTGGCCGACCTCAAGGCGCAGGGCATCTCGGTGAATACCCTGCAGAGCATGCTCAACCGCCTGCACTACGCGCCGGTATTCACCGCGCACCCCACTGAAGCGCGCCGTCGTGCAGTGATGGAGGGCGTGCGCCGGGTGTTCCTGATTTGCGACCAGATGTACAGCCAGACACTGGGGGTGAACGATCAGCGTGAACTGGAAGCGCAACTGGCCGCCGAGATCCAGGTGATGTGGCGCACCGACGAGCTGCGCAGCGCCAAGCTTGAAGTGCGCGACGAAGTGCGCAATGGCCTGTACTACGTGCGGGAAAGCCTGTTCGAGGCGGTGCCGAAGGCGTATCAGTATTTCGAGAAGGCGCTGCGCAAGCATTACGGCGTGAACGCCGACGGCGCCGCCCCGATCAGTGTGCCGAGTTTTATCCGCTTTGGTTCGTGGATCGGCGGCGACCGCGACGGTAACCCCTTCGTGACGGCGGACGTCACCGAGTGGACCGTGCATACGCAGATGCAGGAAGCGCTCAGGGAATACCGGGCGCGGGTGCTGGATCTGCGCCAGACGCTCACCCACAGCAGCGGCTGGTGTACGCCATCGGCTGCTTTCCTGGAGCGGCTGGGCGAGTATGAAGCCGAGTACGGCGAGCAGGTGTTTCGCGGCACCGCGGTGCAGATCTACAGCCGCGAGCCCTACCGCCGCATGGCGGCGATGATGCTGGCCCGGCTGGACGCCAACCTGTCCTACGTCCACCAGTGTCTGGCCGACGTGCCGAGTTTCACGTCGCATCTGGCGTACGGGAATGCGGCCGCCTTCCTCGACGATCTCTATCTGCTGCGCGATTCGCTGATCAGCCACGGCGACCGCATCGTTGCCATGCAGGATCTGCAGGCGCTGATCCGGCTGGTCGAAAGTTTCGGTTTTCACCTGCTGCAGCTCGATATCCGCCAGGAGTCGACCGTGCATACGCGCACGGTCACCGCGGCGCTGCAGCAGATCGACCCCGATTTCGATTACGCCGGTGCGGCCGAAGCCGATCGGCTGCAGCGGCTGGCCGCGTGGATCGGCCATATTGACCCGATCGAGGTGAACGATGCGGCGCTGGATGACGAAGCACGCGAAGCGCTCGCGGTGTTCCGCCGCATGGCCAAGCTGCAGGCCGAGGTGGGCGACGAGGTGTTCGGCACCTATGTGATTTCGATGACGCACAGCGCTTTCCACGTGATGGAAGTGATGCTGCTGGCGAGGCTGGTGGGCCTGTGTGGCAATAACGGGCGCGACTGGTTCTGCCGCATTCTGGTGGCGCCGCTGTTCGAGACGGTGGACGATCTGCAGCGCAGCCAGGCGATACTCGACCAGCTGCTGTCCAGCAAGGTCTACCGGGCCTTGGTGGCGGTCAACGGCAACAAGCAGGAAGTCATGCTCGGCTACTCCGACTCGTGCAAGGACGGCGGCATCCTGGCGTCGAACTGGAATCTCTATCAGGCGCAGCTTTCCATCATTGCGCTGACCCAGCAGTACGGCGTCGAATGTCGTCTGTTCCATGGCCGCGGCGGTACCGTCGGGCGCGGTGGCGGCCCCACTCACGATGCGATCCTGTCGCAGCCGCCCGGCACCGTGAACGGCGAGATCAAGTTCACCGAGCAGGGTGAGATGCTGTATTACAAGTACAGCAATCCCGAAACGGCCAACTATGAAATCGGCATGGGCGTCACCGGCCTGCTCAAGGCCAGCGCCACGGCACTGGCGCACTGCGAGGTGAACTACCCGCAGGATTACCTCGACTGGATGCGCGACATCGCGGCAGCGGGCGAGAGGGCCTACCGCGCACTGATCGGCACACCGGGCTTCATCGATTATTTCTACGAAGGCACGCCGGTCACCGAAATCGGCCTGCTCAACATCGGCAGCCGGCCGTCGCATCGCAAGAAGGCTGACCGCTCGCTGGGCTCGATCCGCGCGATTCCGTGGGTGTTCGGCTGGGCACAGTCGCGTCACACGCTGCCTGCCTGGTACGGCATCGGCAGTGCGCTGAAAGGATTCATCGACAGCCAGCCCGACGGCCTGGCGCATCTGCAGGCGATGTATCGCGAGTGGCCGTTTTTCCGCGGCCTGCTGTCCAACGTGCAGATGTCGCTGACCAAGGCCGACATGGAAATTGCCGAGGAGTACGCACGCCTGTGCGATCACCCCAATACCATGGCGATCTACCGCACGATCGCGGACGAATTTGCGCTCACCGTGGCGGGCGTCAGGCAGGTCGCGCAGATCGAAAGCATGCTGGAAGACAACCCGTCGCTGGCGCGGTCGATTTCACGTCGCCGCCCTTACCTCGACCCGATCAATCATATCCAGGTACTCATGCTGAAACGGTATCGCACCGACAGCGTGTGGGAATCCGAGCAGGACACCTGGCTGACCCCGTTGAAGCGGTCGATCAATGCCATCGCCGCCGGGATGCGCAACACCGGCTGAGCGCGAAAGTTACGCTGTGGCGACCTCTTCCACCATCCAGCCGAAGCGGCGCGGGCTGATTGTCTCCATCGGCCTCAATGTCGTGCTGCTGTTGCTGGCGTGCGGACTGGTGCTGTATGCCTTCATGCTCAATGTCGATCTGGGTGACGTGAAACGGCGGCTGTCGAAGGAAGCCGAAACCCGCCAGCAAACCGAGCGCTATCTGATCGAAACGCGCAACCAGCTGACCGACAGCCTGCGCGAAATCGAGCAGCTCAAGGCACAGCTGGCCTACAAGGAAGCAGACGTCCGGGAAGCCGTTTCGGCCAAGCCTGCGTTGCCGGTGGTGGTGGGATTTCGTTCGTCCATCCTGGGCAAGGGACTGGTTGCAGTGATCGAAAACACCAGCGATCGCTATCTGACGGTAATGCTTGCGGTACGCAATCCGACCCTGTCGACGGCCAAACGCTTCACGCTTGAACTGGACCCGAAATCCAGCACCGATTTCGGCCACATCGAAGGCTGGCAGTTTGCCTCGGGCGATGAGGTGGGGCTGTTCAACGACGAGTTCGGCGCACTCAGGCTGACGGTGCCTTAAGCAGCTTGCTTGCGTTTCCGCAGGCCAAGCAGGGCAGGCATCAGCAGTAGTTCGAACAGCTGGCCGGCGAACAGGCCGACGGCGCACAGCATGCCGAAATGCGCAGTGGGACGGAAGTCGGACAGTCCCAGCAGACTGAACTGTGCGATCAGCACGATGGAGATCGCGATCACGGCGCGGCCTGACGCTTCCACGCTGCGGATGATGGCGAACACCGGACTGACGCCGTGCCGGATGCGGTGCAGGTAGCCGTGATACAGGTGGATGGTGTCGTCCACCGTGATGCCGAGGATCACGCCTGCGATCAATACGGTCGCCACATCGAGTGCGATTCCGGTCGTGCCCATCACCACGAATATAAAGAATAGCGGCGCCAGATTCGGCACCAGGCAGATCAGTGCGCCGCGGAACGAGCGGAACAGCAAGGCCATCAGCAGCAGGATCTGCAGAAAGGCCGAGGCGAAACTCTTGATCTGGCCATCGACGATACGATCCTCCTGGTCGGAAAACAGGCGGCCAAAACCCGCCATCTCGGCATGGATTCCGGGGATCGGTTGCGCGCGCAGATGCGCCTCGATCCGCTCGATCACCTGGCCGATTTCATTGGCGCCGTGAACATTGAGGTTGAGGGCGATCCGGCCGCGCTGGAATTCGTGGTTGACCAGTTCGTACAAATCCTTGCCGTCATAGATCAGCAGCAACTGCTCGACCAGCTTGCGGTCAGTCGGTAATGCATTTTCCCCGAGATCTTCGCCGCTGAAAGCGCGGTTCATTTCCTCGATCACTTCGACCAGCGACAGGCTGCGGTCGATTTCCGGCTGCTGCTCGAGCCAGGTCTGCAAGGACTTGATCTGCGCCAGCGTGGCAGGGTTCTTCAGGCTGTCGCGCGCATCGCCGGTGAGCACGACCTCCATCGTGGTCACGCCGGATAGCCTGGCCTCGACCCGTTCGGTGCTGCGGCTGATGCTGTGCTCGGGCGCAAAAAACTTGATCAGGTTGGACTCCACTTTCAGCTGCATGGCGAGTGGAACGGCAGCCAGCATCAGTAACAGCGTCCCGATGAGCACGGCCCTGGAATTGCGCAGGCTGAATACCGCGATGGCCGCAGCGATACGACGCGCGTGCGACAGTCCGGAACGACGACGTGGCCAGCGCGGCGTATCCCATTTCAGCAGGATCGGCGGTACCAGGATGAATACCACGAGAAACACCATCAGCGTGCCGATCGCGCCCGATAGCCCGAAGGTCTGCACCGGCGGAATGTCGACCCACAACAGGCTCAATAGCCCGGCGCCAGTCGTCAGCACATTGAACAGGCCCGGCTTGAAGGTTTCTGACAGGGCGCGCGCGATGCGTTGCGGCCGTGACAGCAGCGCGATGCGGCCGCGCTGGATGGCCGCATACAAATGCAGCAGCGTCGCCGTGGTGTAGGCGGCCATGAGGGTGGGGATCATGGCGGTGATCGGCGAGTACGGCTGGCCTGACGCGACAATACCGGCCACGCTGACCGAGACGACCGTTGCCATCGCCAAGCCGCCGATGATCATCGGCCTTACCCGTCCGACCACCCACCACAGCAGCGCCAGGCCGATGACGACGGTCAGCGGGATGAAGATTGCGCTGTCGCGCCATAGCGCGCGCAATTCCTCGACGGTCTGGGCCACGGTTCCGGCGGTTGCGGTCTGGTAGGCGTCGAGCTTCTCGGCGCGGATGGCGGCATCGAGTGCGATCGCGATGTCGCGGCGTGCGAGACTTTCCTTCAGCACCTTGGGCCGCACCACCAGTGCAACGGCCCGTCCGTCCTTCGAGACGAGCGTCCCGGGCACCAGTTCATCGTCCAGCACGCGGGCTTTCCATTCGGCGGGCGTGCGCGCCGTCAGATCATCGGGATCCACCAGCAGGGAAACCGCGAAGCCATCGTCGGTCGCGTCGATGTGCTCGATCGTGGTGAGCGTGAGCACGCGGTCAACCGAAGGATGCAATTCCAGTTTTTTGGCCACGCGATCGAGCGCGCCGAGGAAAGCCGGGCTGAATAGTTCGTCGCCCTCGAACAGTGCGATCAGCGCTTCGTCGCTGGGAAATTCGCGAAACAGCGATTCACGCAGCTGGATGATGGGCGCGTCCGCAGGGGAATAGATGTCCCCCGCGTTGTTGAAATGGATATTGAACAGTAAAGGCAGCGAGGCCAGCTGCAGGCCGAGCAGGATGGCGAGCGCCAGCCACGGCGGCAGCATGCGGCTGCCATTCATCCAGGCTCTCAGCACTCGCATGTGTCCGCCCCGTTCAGAACCTGGTGCGCAGGCCCAGCGAGATCAGCGAATGATCCTGGTGAAAGCCGCCCAGGGTGCGTTCCTCGCCGTCGAAATAATGTGCCGCAATATAGAGCTCGTGCGGCTCCCAGCCGACATAACTGAGTTTCGGACTGAGGTAGATGTCCTTTACGTTGAAACCGCCGGAGAAGCGCATGCCGGCTTTCCAGCGGCCCTGGGCGAAGGTCGTTTCGATTTCGCCGTTGGCGCCGTAATACTCTTTCAATTCCAGAATGCTGCGATCGGTTTGCAGCGCGTGGGCAACCAGTTGCAGGTTGATGCGGGTGTCCTTGCCGCCGGGGAAGAATTCCAGCGCGCCGATCCAGTCGAGCGACTGGGTCCTGTCCATCGCAGTGGTGGCCAGGGTCACCGGCACATCGTCGGTGTAGCCGAACTCCATGCGCCAGGTGAGTCCGCCGCTCACCCGTTCCATGTCGGCGCCGACGAAGGTGTTGAACGGATGCACCGCGGTGAGCGAGAGCGTGGGCAGATCGACCCGGTAATACGGCAGCGACTGACGGGTGCGCGCAAGCGTCACGCCGAAGTCGAACGGCTCGCCGGTTTGGGTGAGCCGGATGGCGCCACCGCCGCTGCCGTGTTCGTCTTCGTCGATGCGCGCGCCGCCTACCCAGCCCGTGAGTGCCGGGTCGATCCCGATGATCTGGCTGGTGGTGCGGTTGATCGGGCTCCACACGCTGGCAACGTCCGGCAGTTGCGCGCCGCGGAATACCGGCAGCCATACCGCATCCAGCTTGAAGTCGCCGAAAGTCTGCTCCCAGCGCGCGGCCAGTTGCGCGCGGCGACGGTCAGGCAGGTCGTCCAGCACGAAGCGGGTGAGGTCGGCACGGCTGACGCGGTCAGCCAGCGGGATTTCGTCGGCACGGCCCCAGATGATGGTCTGCGCACCAAGCGTCAGGCGAGTGTCGCCGTTACGGTAGCGCACATAGGTGTCGCCGTAGTCGGCCAGCATTTCATCGTGAGCGGCGCTGCCGCCGTCCTGCGTCATGCCGTCGAGCCGCGCGCCGGCGCGGAACTCCCAGTTGCGGCTGGGCTGCCACAGCACGTAGGCGCTGGCGCGCAGCGTCGAATAGGTATCAGCTTCCCGGGCGTCGGGCAGGGCGCCGGCTTCCAGCAGCAAATCGTCGATGCCGGCCTTGAGCACAGGCTGGAAGCCGCGTGTGGCCGGCTTGCGGCTGCGCGCGCTGGGCGGGGGCAGGTCATCGGCTGCACCGGCTTGCAGCGTGGTCCCGTCCGGTGTGGACTCGGGCTGGGCCGCACGCGGCTTGCGCGTGGTGGTGCGCGGTGGCGGCAGATCGTCCAGTGCGTCCTGGGCAACGGTGCGCGGCGGTGGCAGATCGTCGGCAGCGTGAACGGGGAGGGCGGCGAGCGACAGGCTCAGGGTCAACAACAGCTTTTTCATGGGCGATACTCCGATTCCAGGCTTTCATCGGCCAGGGCTTGCGAGGTGAACAGTTTGGCGGGGAGTTTCTGGTCATACAGCACGGTGTCGACGACCATGCGGGTTTCGTGGCCACTGGCCAGATCGATCATGCGGCTGTCGGTGAGGGTCCAGTAGCCCTGATTGCGCTTCTTGGCGCGCAGCAGCCAGCGCTTGCTGGGTGTGCCGGGGTCCTTCTCGAAATAGTCGATGCGCTGCGGGATGGCGGTGGCAGGGTCGATCCAGCTGATGCGCCTGCTGTAGACCGAATCCTTGGGGTCGAGCGGCACGTTTTCGAGCACCTCGCAGAGAATGCCGTTTTCGGTCTGTCTGCCGAGCAGACGATGACGGTCTTTCGAGGGTTTGCGCTCCTGCAGGTCTTCGAAATACAGGTCGGAACCGACAAAACGGCCGCCCTTGCGGTCGCTGGAAATCCGCCGCACCCGGTCGAGCGCGGGCAGATACAGCCACTGGTCGGTGCTTCCGTCGGCATTGTCGATGCTGAGCAGGCCGGTTCCCGCGATGTCCTCGGGGTCGAGAAAACGGATCTGGTTGGCGGTTTCGCCGCCCGATTTGTCGAGGCGGTAGGTGACGATTTCGCGGATGCGCGGCGCGCGGCCCTTCTCGGTGAGTACCATGCGGCCGAGCGTGGTGAGGTCGCGGCCGTTGGGTCGGTCGTAGACCTTTTGGGCCAGATCGGAGGCCTCGTCGGCGCGGGCTGTGGCGGCGCCCAGCAGGTGCGCGAGCAGCAGGAAACCAAACAGAAGCCGCAGGGGGGGTAGTGACATTTGTTTT
>JAIBFE010000200.1 GCA_019459705.1 Thiobacillus sp.
GAAATCACGCCGCCCGAGATTTACCGCGAACGCCGCCATTTCATGCAGGGCATGGGCGCGTTGACAGCCGGTGCCATTCTGGGCGCGGCGCCCGAAGCCGAGGCCGGCGTCAAGCTGGCGGGCGTGCGTTCCAGCCCCTACACGCTTGCCGATGACAAGACGCCGTACAAGGATGTCACCACCTACAACAACTTCTACGAGTTCGGCACCGGCAAGGGCGACCCGGCGGAAAACGCCGGCAGCCTGAGAACGCGTCCCTGGACCGTGGCGGTTGAGGGCGAGGTGGCCAACCCGAAAACATATGACATCGACGCGCTGCTGAAACTTGCGCCGCTGGAAGAACGTGTCTACCGGATGCGCTGCGTCGAGGGCTGGTCGATGGTGATTCCGTGGGTGGGTTTTCCGCTGGGCGAACTCATCCGTCGGGCGGCGCCTACCAGCAATGCCAAATACGTCGAGTTCGTCACCCTGAACGATCCCAGGCAGATGCCGGGTCAGCGTTCGCGCGTGCTCGACTGGCCCTATGTCGAAGGCTTGCGGATGGACGAAGCAATGCATCCCCTGACGTTGCTGGCGGTCGGGTTGTATGGTGAAGTGCTGCCCAACCAGAACGGCGCGCCGATCCGCCTGGTGGTGCCGTGGAAATACGGATTCAAGAGCGCCAAATCCATCGCCCGGATCCGTTTCGTCGAAAAACAGCCGCTCACCGCCTGGATGGCGGCTGCGCCGCAGGAATATGGCTTCTATTCCAACGTCAATCCGCAGGTCGATCATCCGCGCTGGAGCCAGGCGAAAGAGCGCCGCATTGGTGAATTCCGCAAGCGCGACACGCTGATGTTCAATGGCTACGGCCCGCAGGTTGCGCAGTTGTATCGCGGCATGGACCTGAAAAAGTACTTCTGATGGGGACAGTGCTGCGCAACCCCAAGGTCTGGATCGCACTGGCGTGTCTGCTGCCGCTGATACGTTTGGTCTGGCTGGGAGGAAGCGGCGGCCTGAGCGCGAATCCAATCGAGTTCATCACCCGCTCCACCGGCACCTGGACCCTGGTCGGGTTGCTCGTGACGCTGTCCATCACGCCGTTGCGTCGACTGAGTGGGCGTGCCGACCTCATCCGTTACCGTCGTATGCTGGGGCTGTTCACTTTCTTCTATGCCTGCCTGCATTTCACCACTTACATCTGGCTGGACCAGTTCTTCGAGCCCGCGGCCATTGCCAAAGACATCGTCAA
The DNA here is from genome assembly GCA_019459705.1 of Thiobacillus sp. Taxonomy (GTDB): domain Bacteria; phylum Pseudomonadota; class Gammaproteobacteria; order Burkholderiales; family Thiobacillaceae; genus Thiobacillus. The sequence goes on from JAIBFE010000200.1 coordinate 1,232, forward strand.
ACGGCCTTTCATCACGGTCGGCTTCACCGCTTTCGTGCTGCTCATCCCGCTCGCTGCCACCTCGACGCATGCCATGATGCGCC
>JAIBFE010000201.1 GCA_019459705.1 Thiobacillus sp.
AAGGACGTCAAGCTGCTGGTCATCGCCTGCAACACCATGGCGGCGGTGGCCTCGCAAATCGTCAAGGATCTCTCCCCGGTGCCAGTGCTCGACGTCATCGACGCCGGTGCGGTGTCGGCCCGCGGCGGCAGGAAAATCGGCGTCATCGGCACCCCCACCACCATCAACAGCAACGCCTACGCGCGCGCCATCCACGACTATGCGCCCGACTCACGCATCCATTCGCAGGCCTGCGCGCTGTTCGTGCCGTTGGTGGAGGAAGGCTGGCTCGACCACGAAGTGACCCGGCTGACCGCGCAGGATTATCTGAAGCCGTTGATGGCCGAGCACATCGACACCCTGGTGCTCGGCTGCACGCATTACCCGCTGCTGAAACCGCTGCTGCGCCAAGTGGTGGGCGACGACGTTGCGCTGGTCGATTCCGCCGAAGCGATGGCCGAGCAGGTCGCCGCAGTCCTGGCCGACAAGCATCTCGCCAACCCCGGCCCTGCGCAGCCGCGCTACGATTTCTACGTCACCGACGTGCCGCTGCGCTTCCAGACCATCGGCGAGCGCTTCCTCGGACGCACGCTCAACAACGTCCACGTGGTGAAGTGGTAGCCACAAAGCCCTGCGCATGATCCGGGTCAACGCCCAGATCGAACTCGACGAGCGCGAGATCCAGGAAGACTTCGTGCGCGCCTCGGGCCCCGGCGGGCAGAACGTCAACAAGGTGTCGACCGCGGTGCAACTGCGCTTCGACGTCGGCCGCTCGCCTTCACTGCCCGACCCGGTGCGCGCCCGCCTGATCGTCCTGGCAGGCAGCCGCCTCACCCAGGACGGCGTGCTGATCCTCTCGGCCGAACGCTACCGCAGCCAGCGGCGCAACCGCGACGATGCGCTGGAACGTCTGATCGAGCTGATTCGCGAAGCCTGCGAAGTGGACAAGCCGCGCCGGCCCACCCGCCCCACGCTGGCCTCCAAAAAACGGCGGCTGGAAAGCAAGCAGCGGCGGGGCGAAACCAAGAAGCTGCGGACCGTGAAACCGGGCCCGGATAGCTGAATGCCCCCTGCTTGCCGGCCCGTTTGATCATGTCGGGTTGATGCTACAAATCAGGAATGGGCCTTGCCTGCCCGCCGAGCGCCTGCAGTTGCTCGCCGCACGAACGACAAGGCAATTTTCAGGAAAGGATTCGTATGAATCGCTGGCGGACACTTTGGATTCGGTGCTTGGGCGACTGGATGATTCTGTTGGGCCTGCTTGCGTCCACGCTGGCCACTGCGAGCGAAATCGATCTCGCGGCACGCCTGAAACAGGGCGGCCACGTCCTGATGCTGCGGCACGCCCATGCCCCGGGCTTCGGTGATCCACCCGAATTCCAACTGGACGATTGCGCCACACAGCGAAATCTTGACGCCAGCGGACGCGCCCAGGCGACGGCCATCGGCGAGTGGCTGCACCGGCAGGGCGTGTGGGAAACCCGGGTCTATTCCAGCCAGTGGTGCCGCTGTCTGGAAACCGCGCGTCTGCTCAAACTCGGGCCGGTGACGCCCCTGCCTGCGCTCAATTCGTTTTTCGAGCGCACCCAGGACCGCTTGAGCAGTCTGGTCGCGTTGAATGCATTTTTTGCCAGGCAGCCTGCGGACGGCCCCTTGCTCGTCATGGTGACCCACTTCGTCAGCATCCAGGCGATTGCCGGTTACGGCGTGGGTTCAGGCGAAGGCGTCGTGCTGCAACTGCAGGCGGGCGAAGCGCCCCGCGTAGTGGGGCGCGTGGATTTCAGGCAGTAGACCGACGGCGGGTGCGCATTGCGCCTCCTGCCGATTTGGCTATTCGAGACGTCGCAGCTGATTCATTTCGAACACACGGCGTCGCAGAACCGCTGCACCTCGGCCTGGCCGACCACGCCGTCCAGCGTGAAATCGACGAGCGGCCGCCTGAAGGCCTTGCGGCTGATGAAACGGAACAGGCGTTCCATTTCGCCGAAAATAAAGTACGGGTGGTAATCGCTTGAAACCGCCATGCGGTCGACCACGGTCGCGCCGCGTGCGCGGAGGCGCGATTCCAGCGGTTCGAACAGCATTTCCAGTTCGAATACCTTGAGCGGCGGGCCGCAGAAGGTCGCGAAGGGCGCCACGCGCTTGCCCGCCAGCCCACGTGCCGTCTTCAGCCAGCGGGCCACCGGAAAAGAAGTGTAGAGCCACTTTGGCGTGCCGAGCAGCACCAGGTCGTAGGCAGACACGTCGGGAAACGCTAGCAGCTGGATCGCCTGCTCCGGCTGGAGGTAGACCCGGTGCCAGACGCGACGGAACCCCGCGCTCAGCAGATAGACGGGCAGCAAGGGCAGCAGCGGCAGCAATGGAACAGGCAGCAGCCACTTGTTCCAGTCGCGTCCGACCCGGATGGCCTCGGTGTCAACGTCGCAGCCGCGACGGCAAATTTCGTCTGCGAGGACGTGCGCCAGCCTGGCGGTATGCCCCGTGCGCGAGTAGTAAACAATCAGGACGCGCGGCAACTCAGTTCACCACGGCAAAAAACTGCAACCGAAGTGCGCCGGGTCAGCCGAACGTCAGACCCATCGCCTCGCGCACATCGCGCATGGTGTCGCGTGCCAGTTCCTGCGCCTTTTCGCAACCGTCGGCGAGGATGTTGCGCACCTGGTCGGGATTGTCTTCGTAATACTGCGCACGTTCACGGATCGGCGCGAGTTCGGCCAGCACGGCGTCGATCACCGGCTGCTTGCATTCGATGCAGCCAATGCCCGCGCTGATGCACCCCGCGGTGACCCACTGACGGGTGGCATCGTCCGAATACACCTGATGGAACTGCCACACCGGGCAGTTGGCCGGGTTGCCCGGATCGGTCCGGCGCACGCGCGCGGGGTCGGTCGGCATGGTGCGGATTTTCTTGGTGACCGTCTCGGGGTCTTCGCGCAAGGCAATGGTGTTGTTGTAGGACTTGGACATCTTCTGCCCATCCAGCCCGGGCATTTTCGACGCTTCGGTGAGCAGCGCCTCGGGCTCGGCGAGAATCATCTTGCCGGACCCTTCGAGATAGCCGAACAGGCGCTCGCGATCGTTCAGCGACAGGTTCTGTGCGTCGTTCAGCAATGCCTTGGCGGATTCCAGCGCTTCGTCGTCACCCTTTTCCTGATAGGCGGTGCGGCATTCCTCATACAGGCGGGCTTTTTTCGAACCGAGTTTCTTCACCGCGGCGCGCGCCTTGTCCTCGAACCCCGGCTCGCGACCGTACATGTGGTTGAATCGACGCGCCAGCTCTCGGGTGAATTCGATATGCGGGATCTGGTCCTCGCCGACCGGAACCAGGTTGGCGCGGTAGATCAGGATATCCGAGCTCATCAGCAACGGATAGCCGAGGAAACCGTAGGTCGACAGGTCCTTGCTGGACAGCTTTTCCTGCTGGTCCTTGTAGGTCGGTACGCGCTCCAGCCAGCCGAGCGGCGTCATCATCGACAGCAGCAGATGCAGCTCGGCGTGCTCGATCACGCGCGACTGCACGAACAGCGTCGCCTGCGCCGGATCGATCCCCGCGGCGAGCCAGTCGACCACCATGTCGCGCGCGTTATCCTCGATCATCTGCGGTGTGTCGTAATGGGTGGTCAGCGCGTGCCAGTCGGCGACGAAGAACAGGCACTGGTATTCGTTCTGCAGGCGCAGCCAGTTTTTCAGGACGCCGTGATAGTGGCCGAGATGCAGGCGCCCGGTGGGGCGCATGCCGGAAAGAACGCGATCGGAATACATGTCAGGGATAAGGGGTCAGGGGTCAGGATTCAGGGAGAAGGGGTCAGGACAGCACGACCTGGATCAGGAGAACCAGTTGCGCAGGCTCGAGGCCGGTGACCAGCGCAACGAGGCCGATGAACAGGCTGATGAGCGGCCACAGGATGATGCCGAGAATGCCGGTGAACAGCAGGCCGAGCAAAATGAACAGGCCATAGGGCTCCAGCCGGGAAAACTGGATCGCCTGCTTCACCGGCAGCAGGCTGACGGCGATGCGGCCGCCGTCGAGCGGCGGGAGCGGAATGAGGTTCAAGGCCATCAGGATGACATTGATGAACACGCCCGCGGCACCCATCAGCATCAGCGGCTCGCTGGCAAAGCCGCTGCCGAGCGTGTGGCCCAGCTGGATCATCATCGCCCAGAACACGGCCATGACAAAATTGATGCCGGGGCCGGCGGCGGCCACCCACAGCATGTCCTGCTTGGGTCGGCGCAGCTGGCCGAAGTTGACCGGCACCGGCTTGGCCCAGCCGAACAGGATGGCCCCGCCGCCCAGCAGCTTGCTGGTCAGCAGAATCACCAGCGGCACCAGGATGGTTCCCACCGGATCGATATGCTTGAGCGGGTTGAGCGTGATGCGGCCCTGCGCCGCGGCGGTCATGTCGCCGAAGTAGCGCGCGACATAGCCGTGTGCCGCCTCGTGCAGGGTGATGGCGAAAATCACCGGCAGCGCGAACACGGCGATTTTCCCGATCAGGGTGAGTTCCATATCAGGACTCGAAGTCCGCGGTATCGCCCTTGCCGAAGCGCAGCACGACGGGCGTATCGGTGGTCAGGTCGACCACGGTGGTGGGCGTCAGCCCGCAGGCACCGCCGTCGATGACCAGATCGACCAGGTGCTCCAGACGTTCGCGGATTTCCCACGGCTCGGTCAGCGGCACGTCCTCGCCGTACAGCAGCAGCGTGGACGACAGGATGGGCTCGCCCAGCTCCTCGAGCAGCGCCTGCACGATGGGATGCGCGGGGACCCGCAAGCCGATGGTGTCGTGCTTCTTGTGCAGCAGCCGCTTCGGCACTTCGCGCGTGCCGCGCAGGATGAAGGTGTAGGCGCCGGGGGTGTGCGCCTTCAGAAAGCGGAACTGGGCGTTGTCGACCTGGGCGTAGCGGCCGAGTTCGGACAGGTCACGGCAGATCAGCGTGAGATCGTGCCCGGTATCGAGTCCGCGCACCGACAGCAGCCGCATCGCCGCCTCCTTGTCGCCGATGTGGCAGCCGAGCGCATAGCAGGAGTCGGTGGGGTACACGATCACGCCGCCGCGCTTGAGGATGTCGACCGCCTGCTGGATCAGCCGCGGCTGCGGATTGTCGGCATGGATATTGAAGAATTGCGCCATAAGGTCTCAGGCCATTGAAGAAGAAAAGTGTGCTGCCAGTTCCGGCCAGCCCTGCCACACCGGCTGGCAGTAATGCGGCAGCGCCGGCAGGCGGCCGATGTCGATGCCCTCGCCTGGCGCATGGAAGTCCGCGCCGCGCGAAGCCTTGAGGCCGAAGGCACGCGCCAGATCGGCGAACTTGCCGTACTCGGACGGATGATGGCTGCCGGTGATGACTTCGATACCCTCGCCGCCCAGCGACCGGAAGGCGTCGAGCAGCAGGTGCAGTTCGCGCGCGTTGAACGCGTAGCGTCCCGGATGCGCGATCACCGCCATGCCGCCGCTGGCGCGAATCCAGCTCACGGCGTTCTCCAGCGAGGTCCACTGGTGCTCGACGTAGCCGGGGTTGCCTTGCGTAAGGAAACGCCGGAACGCCGTGCGAATGTCGGGCGCATGGCCCTGCGTGACCAGCCAGCGCGCAAAATGCGTGCGTCCCACCATCTCCTTGTTGACGGCATAGTCGTACGCGCCTTCGTAGGCGCCGTCGATGCCGGCGCGCGCCAGATCGTCGCCCATGCGCCGCGCGCGCTCGATGCGGCCGAGGCGGATGCCCTGCAGGCCGATGGCCAGCCCGGGATGCGCTGGATCGATACGCAGGCCGACGATGTGCACGGTCTGTCCGCTCCAGCTCACCGAGATTTCGACGCCGGGGATCAAGGTCAGCCCGGCCTCATCCGCCGCGGCCCGAGCCGCGGCGATCCCGGCCACATCGTCGTGGTCGGTCAGGGCGAGCACGTGCACGCCGTTGGCCGCGGCACGCGCGACGACGTCGGCGGGCGGCAGCATGCCGTCAGACACATTGGAATGGCAATGCAGATCGATATTGAGCATCGATGATCAGGTTCGGGCGACCAGGGCCAAAAGCGCTTGGTCAGGAGGGGGAATCATAGCAAAATACCCCGTCGCCCGAATTGCCGCCTGCTGCCGAGCCTGCCCAAATAATGAGAAAACTGCTGTTTGACCTCTTCCCCATCATCGTCTTTTTCATCGCCTACAAAATAGGTGATGCCAACGCCGAAGCCACACGCAGCTTCATGGCCAGCCTCGGCTTGCCGTTGCTCGGGAGCGCAGGCGAAAAGCCCGGCATCTACCTTGCCACCCTGGTCGCCATCGTCGCCAGCTTCGGGCAGATCGGCTGGGTCAAGCTACGCGGACACAAGGCCGACACCATGATGTGGGTCAGCCTGGGCATCATCGTGCTGTTCGGCGGCGCCACCCTGTGGCTGCACGACGAGAGCTTCATCAAGTGGAAGCCGACCGTACTGTACTGGATATTTGCCGCCATCATTTTTGGTGCGGCTGCGTTCGGCCGCAACGTCATCAAGAGCCTGATGAACGCACAAATGGAACTTCCCGACCCTGCCTGGAGTCGGTAGAACGCGAGCTGGGGCGGATTTTTTGCCTTCATGGGGGTTGCAAATCTGTTTGTCGCCTTCAACTTCTCGACTGACGCCTGGGTCAACTTCAAGCTGTTCGGCAGCCTGGGACTGATGCTGGTGTTCGTGATCGGTCAGAGCATGATGCTGACCAAGTATCTGGACAAAGAAGATCTGGACAAGAAAGAAAAGCAATAATGTTCTATGCCATCGTCGGACAGGATGTGCCCGACAGCCTCGACCGCCGGCTTGCCGCCCGTCCCGCGCACCTCGATCGTCTGCATGCCCTGCAGCATGCCGGACGTCTGCTGCTGGCCGGACCCTTCCCCGCCATCGACAGCAACGACCCCGGTGCCGCGGGGTTTTCCGGCAGCCTGATCGTCGCCGAATTCGACACGCTGGCCGACGCGCAGGCGTGGGCGGATGCCGATCCCTACGTGGCCGCTGGCGTGTATGCCGGCGTCAGCGTCAAACCTTTCAAGAAAGTACTGCCCGCATGAGCACGGCCGACCTGATCCACCAGCGCCTCGCCGCACTGGAACCCGAAACCTGTACGCTGGAAGACGAAAGCGCCCAGCACAAGGGCCATGCCGGCGCTGCCTCGGGCGGCGGACATTTCCGTCTCACACTGGTGTCACCAAAATTTCGTAATCTTTCCACCCTCGCCCGACACCGGCTGGTGTACGAAGCCATGGGCGAGTTGATGCAGCGCGAGATTCACGCGCTGTCGATTACCGCCCTCACACCCGAAGAACTTTAACAAAGGAATCCACATGCGCACTGCTCTTCTCCCCGCCCTGATCCTGTTGGCCCTGTCCCCCCTGGCGCAGGCACAAACCCCGGCTGCGGCCTCCCCTGCGGCCGAGGCCGGCAAGCCGCTGGCGGTGGTCAACGGCAAGGAAATTCCCGCGTTGTATGGCGAACTGGTCAAGCGCGAAATGGCCCAGGGCCAGCCTGACTCCCCGCAACTCGACGCCCGCGTGCGCGAGTCGCTGATCAACCTGGAACTGCTGTCGCGTGCCGCACTCGACAAAAGACTCGACAGAGACCCCCAACTGGCCGCTGCACTGGACATCCGTCGCAAGGATCAACTGGCCAAGGCCTACCTGGAAGACTATGTCAAAGCGCACCCGATAACTGACGCGGAAATCCAGGCCGCCTATGACAAGGCCAAGGCCGAAGCGGTCGAACCGGAATACCGCGCCCGTCATATCCTGGTTCAAACCGAAGCCGAGGCGAAGAAGATCATTGCCGACCTCGGCAAGAAAGCCAAATTCGAGGATCTTGCCAAGAAACACTCGAAAGACCCTGGCTCGGCCAAGAACGGCGGCGCACTCGACTGGTCCGACCGTCGTGCGTTCGTGGCGGAGTTCTCCGACGCCCTGGCCGGCCTGAAAAAGGGCGAAACCACCAAGACGCCGGTGAAGACGCAGTTCGGCTACCACGTCATTCGCCTCGACGACACGCGCAAGCCGCAGATCCCGCCGCTGGATACCGTGCGCGGCGAAATCGTCAAGCAAATTCAGCAACTGCGCATCCGTGATGCCATCACGGCAGCACGCGCCGGTGCAAAAATCGAATAATCAGCTAATAATGATTAGGCGGGCATTGCCCCGCCTTCATCTGACAGGGAGCCAAACATGGCCAAAGAACATAATCAACTGCAAGACGTTTTCCTCAATACCCTGCGCAAAGAGCGCATTCCCGTGTCGGTATTTCTTGTCAATGGCATCAAGCTGATGGGGCGGATCGAATCGTTTGATCAGTTCGTGGTGCTGCTGAAAGGTCAGGATCAGGCCGCACAGATGATTTTCAAGCACGCCATCTCGACCATTTCGCCCTCGCGCGAAGTGGTGCTGCCGCCGCGCGACGCCGAGGCTTAAGCCCCGCTATTCATTCAACGTGAGCGGCCAGCAGTCCGGCCGCTTCCGGCGCGGGCCCCAGAACGGCCCCGCCCCCCCGCTACGCCGGCTTGTGGCGGGGGGAAATCGCCGCCAGGGGGCGCG
>JAIBFE010000212.1 GCA_019459705.1 Thiobacillus sp.
AACCCACGACGCGACTGAAGTGATCGGGGTTGGGGCTTTCGGAAAAAGGAATTTGCCAAAATTAAGCTGCAATTCGGGGTGAAAGCTGCACGGAGAGGCAGATTCCTTACCTAAGCCATTGATTCTTTTGATTCGGAGTGAGCAGGTTGCTCGGGTTCCTTCACTGTAGGAACACGAGCAACCTGCTAATCGCGCAACCACAAGCGGATAACCGCGATTCCTTGTGGATCATGGTGTTACGAGATGTGCTTGCTAAGCGGTTTGAACAATCTTCACAGCCCGGTTCTGACAGTCCAGAGGCCGGCTCCTTCTTATACGGCCTACCCCGATCGCTAAAGCTTGGGGTGCCGTCTGGATGACCATGATCAGCTAGCCATCTTCGCGGGCAAGGCAGTCAACGGCCGTCTGGTCGCCTGCGGCAGGGCCACGACGCGCGCATTGTGTGCCGGACGTTGCATCGCCCCGCCCTGCACCAGCCGGAAGGCATCGACCAGCTCGGCCAGTTTCTGTGCCTGCACCTGCATGCTCTCGGAGGCAGCGGCGGCTTCCTCGACCAGCGCGGCGTTCTGCTGGGTAATCTCATCCATCTGCCCGACGGCCTGGTTGACCTGCTCGATGCCGGAACTCTGTTCCTGACTCGCGGAAGCGATCTCGCTCATGATGGCGGCGACGCGCTTGACCGAGGTGACGATCTCGTTCATGGCGACGCCCGCCTCGTCCGCCAGCTCGCTGCCGGCGTCGACCTTGCTGACCGAGTCCTCGATCAGGGCCTTGATTTCCTTGGCGGCACCGGCACTGCGCTGGGCCAGGTTGCGCACTTCAGAAGCCACCACCGCGAAGCCGCGGCCCTGTTCGCCAGCACGCGCGGCTTCCACCGCAGCGTTCAGGGCCAGGATGTTGGTCTGGAAGGCAATGCCGTCGATGACGCCGATGATGTCGGCGATCTTCTTCGAGCTGTCCTTGATCGAGGCCATGGTGTCGACGACCTGATGGACGACTTCACCGCCCTTGACGGCGACGTCGGCGGTGGAGACGACCAGCTGGTTGGCCTGGTGTGCGTTCTCGGCGTTCTGCTTGACGGTGCTAGTCAGCTCTTCCATCGAGCTGGCCGTTTCTTCGAGCGAGGACGCCTGCGATTCGGTGCGCGAGGACAGGTCGGCGTTGCCGGTGGCGATCTCGCTGGCGCCGGCGTTGACGATCTCGGTGCCCTGTTTGATTTGGCCAACCAGCAGTTTGATGTTGATCTGCAGGATGCGCAGTGCATGCATCATGCGCTGGACTTCGCCGGTGCCGCTGGCGTGGATGAGCCCGGTGAGGTCGCCCGAGCTCATGCGGTCGATGTCGTTGCGCGTGCGGTCCAGTGGAACGACGACGAGGCGATGGCACAGGATGCCGAACACGATGGCGAGCGGCATGCCGACGGCAGCGGCAACCTCGAGCCAACTGGCCAGCGCATGGCCGGTTTCGACGGCGAGCATCCAGCCTATGGCGGCGACGAAACCGAACAGGACGACCATCGATACGGTGGCCATTACCAGGATGGATTTCAGCGACAGGCCGCTCAGCGCGTTCAGACAGCAGCGGTCGAGGAACGACGGCCGCACGGCGTTGCCTTCCTGAATTTTCAGGGACGTGTCGCCGGCCTTGACGGCGCGGTACGCGGCCTCGGCGGCCTGGACCGCATCACGGCTCGGTTTGGTCCGGATCGACGTGTAGCCGATAACCTGTCCGTTTTCGATGAGGGGCGCGGCGTTGGCCTCGACCCAGTAGTGGTCGCCGTTCTTGCAGCGGTTCTTCACCAGGCCGGTCCATGCCTTGCCGCTCCGGACGGTGTGCCAGAAGTCCGCAAAGGCCTCGACCGGCATGTCGGGGTGGCGCACGATATTCTGCGGGGCGCCGAGCAGCTCTTCCTCGCTGAATCCACTGATATTGACGAAGTCCTGGTTGACGTAGGTGATGTTGCCGTGGAGGTCCGTCTTCGACACCACCGTTTCGGTGTCCTTCAGGATGTATTCGACATTGGTGACCGGCAAGTTGGTGCGCATTGCGTGTACCTCTCCCTGATAAGTATCGATTTCTGTTTAAAACCAATCATGTACGTCGTGGCGAGCGTGCGTGAATTGCTCATCTGCTCGCCTCACCCAGATCCTTATCGGCAAAATATATGAAAAATACAAAAATATATAAATTCATTAGTTTTGGTTCCTGTGAATTTGTTGTTTTTGCGTCACAGATACTTTTTGTGGATCGACCATAGCCGTTGTAAATGTTAAAAATTAAAGCTGAGCTATGAGTAATCACGCAATCACACACTTCTACACAACCCGGGAGGCCGCACGCAAAATTGGCGTGTCGGTCACGACCATCCAGTTATGGGTCGAGTCGGGCGTCCTGTCGGCCTGGAAAACGGCGGGCGGCCATCGCCGTATCCCCAGCGAGGCGGTCGAGGCAATGCTGGCCGGGCAGCGCCCCGCCAGCGCGAGGGAGCGGACCGTACAAACGCACGGCAGCGTTCTCATCGTCGAGGATGAACCCGTACAGCGCGAGATGTACAGCCTGAAGTTCGCCGAATGGAAGCTGCCGGTGACGCTGTACCTGGCTGAGGACGGTTTCGACGGACTGGTCAAGGTCGGCAAGTACGCCCCCGAACTGGTGATTGCCGACCTTTCCATGCCTGGCATGGATGGCTTCGAGATGATCCGGCGATTGACGCAGAACACAGAGGTAAGCGTTCCCTCGATCATTGTGGTGACCGCACTGTCTGCGTCAGACATCGAAGCCCATGGCGGCCTGCCGGCAGACATCCCGGTCTATTCGAAGCCTATCCCCCTCGGAGTTCTGAAGCACATTGTCGAGCGAACCCTTCGACAGTCCGTGCGTTAACGCTACGCCCTCCCAACTCCTCGACAGTCTTTCCATGCCCCCTTCGATCGAGGCCACCCTCACCCGCCTGCGCAACGAATTCATCACGTTGCTGCCCGCCCGCATCGACATGCTTGAACAGCTCCTGGTAAAGATCGCGCAGGGCGAGCAGGGTGCGGGCAAGGTGCTGGAACACGCCGCGCACAGTCTGGTCGGCGGGGCCGGCGTGCATCGCCTGATGGACATTTCGGCCGCCGCGCGCAAGCTGGAAACGGTAGCAGCCAGCTTGTCGCCTGATGGACGGACGGACGAACCCAAGCTCTTCGCCCTGCACAAGGCGCTGGCCAGGCTCGCTGCGGCCGCGGACAATCCGGTTCACTGTTTCGTGCCGCCGCCGGAGGCTCACCTGCCCCTGCAGGTCGCTGTAGTGGGCACCGACGCCGAGCGGACGCTGTGGTTGCGCTCGGTGCTGGAAGACGGCGGCTATCGGGTGGCCGTGATCGGCCGACCGGCCGATTGCGCTGAAGCCTGCCGGAACGGAGACAGGCCGGTGGCGCTGATCGTTGATCTGGATTCATTCGGCAACGATAGCGCGGCGGTGAAGCCCATCTCCGATATGAAGGCGCAGCGGTTTCCGGACACGCCCCTCATTTTCCTGTCGTCACGACATGACATCGAATCCAGGCTCGCCGCCTACCGTGCCGGCGCCACCCGCTACCTGACCGTACCGGTCAATCGCGAAGCACTGCTCCGGAGCCTGTCCGGTTCGGAGAAACTCGCCTCGCCCCAATCCTACCGGGTGCTGCTGGTCGACGACGATCCCGAGCAACTCGCCGCGCAATCGCTGATCCTGCGTGAGGCAGGCATGGAAGTGCGCGAGACGGATAATCCGCTCGAGGTGCCGGACCTGCTGGGCAGCTTTGCTGCCGAACTCCTGCTGCTCGACATGGACATGCCGCAATGCAGCGGCTCCGAGCTGGCGGCCATCCTGCGCGGCGACGGGCGCTACGACCTCATTCCCATCGTGTACCTGTCCGCCGAGCCTGGCGCCACGCCGCAATATTTCGCACTCGATCACGGCGCCGAGTATCTGCTAGCCAAGCCAGTGGATGCCCGCCATCTGACGGCCGTTGCCTCCCAGTGCGCGAAGCGCTATCGGCAAACGCAGGAGCAGGTCGAAATCCTGCGCGCCACCCTCTACGAACGTGAGCGCCACCAGCATGCGCTCGATGCCCATGCGATCGTCAGTATCACCGACACCGCCGGCAATATCCTGTATGCCAATGACAAGTTTTGCGAGGCCAGCGGCTACAGCCGTCACGAACTGTTAGGGAAGAATCACCGCATCGTCAAATCGGGCATGCACCCCGCCGAACTGTATGCCGACCTCTGGCAGACCATCACGCGCGGCTTGATCTGGCACGGTGAACTCTGCAACCGCCGCAAGAACGGCAGCCACTACTGGGTGGAAACCACGATCGTTCCCTTCCTGGTCGACGAGGGTCTGCCCTACCAGTACATTTCCGTCCGTACCGACATTACCCACGTCAAGGAAGCCGAGCAGCGCCTCGCGCGCAGTCAGGTTTACGCCAATATCGGCACCTGGGACTGGAATATCGAGACCGGCGATCTCTACTGGTCCGAGCGCATCGCCCCGCTGTTCGGACACGCTGAAGGCTCACTTGAAACCACCTACGAGAACTTCCTCGCTGCTGTGTATCCGGACGACCGGAAGAAGGTCGCCGATGCCGTCAAGGCCTGCGTCGAACACGGGACCGAGTACAACATCGAGCACCGTGTCCTGTGGCCCGATGGCACCGTGCGCTGGCTGCTTGAACGGGGTGATGTGGTGCGCGATGCGGCCGGCACGCCCCTGCACATGTTGGGCGTGGTGCAGGACATTACCGAGCGCAAGCTCGCCGAGGTGGCGCTTGAGGCGTCACAGCGCCTCGCACGGCTGGGAAACTGGAAGGTCGACCTCGCCACAGGAAAAATCACCTGGTCGAAGGAGGTTTACGCCCTGTTCAACCGCAGTCTTCACGACTACGTCCCGACGCTGCCCGGCTACTATGCCGAACTCACCCATCCGGAAGACGTCGACAAGGTACAGCAGTCGCAACTGCTCGCCCTCGAGAGTACCGAGCCGCAACGGGTCGATCACCGCATCCTGTGGCCTGATGGCACCGTGCGCTGGGTACATCTCGAAGGCTACGCCGAGCGCGATGCCACCGGCGCGCCCGTGGCGCTGACGGGAATGGTCCAGGACATCACCGAGCGCAAGCACACGGAGATGGCGCTGGAGGAAAGCCGCAAGCGGCTGGAGGAGGCGCAGAGCCTCGCCAAGCTGGGCTACTGGACCGCGGACATGACCACTGGCGCACTGCAATGGTCTGACGAGATCTACCGCATCTTCGGTCTTGATCCGGCGCAGTTCAAACCCAATGTCGAGGCCTTCGAGCGCGCCGTCCATCCCGACGACAGGGCGCTCATCCTCGCCAGCGAGCAGCGTGCCGTCAAAACCGGTGTGCATGACGTGGTGCACCGCATCCTGCGGCCGGACGGCGAAGTGCGCTACGTCCACGAACTCGCGCACGCCAGGGTCGGCGCAAACGGCCAGATCCTGCAGCTGGCCGGCACGGTCCAGGATGTGACCGAGCTCAAGCAGGCGGAACACGCCATGCTGCAGGCCAAGGAAGCCGCCGAAGCCGCCAGCCATGCCAAAAGCGAATTTCTGGCGAGCATGAGCCATGAACTGCGCACGCCGCTCAATTCCATCCTCGGCTTCGCCCAGCTGTTCGGCATGGATCCTAAGCTGCCGCCGCATAGCAAGGGGCACGCCCATGAGATCGAGCGCGCTGGCCAGCACCTGTTGTCGCTGGTCAACGACCTGATCGACCTGGCCCGCATCGAGGCGGGCAGGCTGGACCTGTTCCCCACGCCGGTCAGCGTGAAGACCGTGGTAGCAGACAGTCTGGCGATGGTCGCGCCGATCGCCCGCGACCGCGGCATCCAGCTCATCGACGCCGGCGGCAGCGGCAAGGGCACCCTGGTGGTGGCCGACAGTACCCGCCTGCAGCAGGTATTGATCAACCTGCTCTCCAACGCGATCAAATACAATCGCCCGGCCGGCGCGGTGCACATCGCCTGCCACGCCGAGCACGGCGCGACGCGCATCGCCATCACCGACAATGGCCCCGGCATCCCGGCCGAGAAACAGGTCCGCATGTTCAGTGCGTTCGACCGCCTCGGCGCGGAACGCGGCCAGGTGGAAGGCAGCGGCATCGGACTGGTGATCACCCGCCGCATCGTCGAGGCGATGGGCGGCAGCATCGGTTTCGAGAGCACGGAGGGCAAGGGCAGCACCTTCTGGGTGACGCTGCCGGTCACGACCGCAGCCGCGCCCGCCGCGAGCGAGCCCCCTGCCCCCGACACGGCCGCGGAACCCGCCGCGCGCACCTATGTGCTCTACATCGAGGACAACCCGATGAACCAGCACCTGATGCAGCAGATCTTCGCTGCGCGCAAGCATCTGCAACTGCGCATCGCGCATACGGCCGAGATCGGCATCCAGCTGGCGCGGGTAGCGCCGCCGGCCCTGATCATGATGGACATCAACCTGCCTGGCATGGATGGCTACGCCGCGCTGCAGATTCTCAAGACGGACCCGGTCACCGCCGCCGTGCCGGTTGTCGCGGTCACCGCCAACGCCATGAAAGGCGACGAGAAGCGCGGCCTCAAGGCGGGTTTTGATGCATACGTCACCAAGCCGATCGACATTCCTGCGCTGTTCAGGGTGGTCGACGCGCTGGCCCTCGGAACCTGCAACCCAGCATGATTCCGATCATCCGGACCGTCCCCGAATCCGGCGATGGCGAAGCGATCGCGGCACGCCACCGCAAAGGGCGCCTCCACAACGTCCCCCTCGTTGCGCTGCCATGACCCTGAATCGCGACCCGGTCGACCCCGTCCTGTTTGATCTGGCGATGGCCATGGCGGGCGAAATCCGCCCGCATCCGCTTGCCGTCGCGGTCCTGCAATGCCTGCAGTCCCATACAGGCAGCGCCGGTGGTGCAGTGCTGCTTCATCCGGAACCGGCGGCGGACAGCACGGCCATCGCAGCGGAGGTTTACGCTGCCATCGGCGCCCCGGCCCTGCACGCACTGGAAGGAAAAAACCTGGACTTGCCGGTCGGACTGCTGGCGGGGGACGCCCGGGAGCCCGCGCCAGCCGGCCTTCCTGGCGATGAGACCTTGCGCCATACGCTGGCCCTCGCCTTGCCGGAACTGGGTCACCTCCTGCTGTTTTTCCGCGAGACGCCAAGGCAGGCCATGGCGTTCCGCCGCCTGCTCGCGCCCCTCCTCTCCCGCTTCGCCCGCAACCTGCGCCACGACTTCGACAGCGAAACGACCGCCCGCGCACTGCAACAAAGCGAGGCACGCTTTCGCAGCATGGTGGAGTCGACGTCCGACTGGTTCTGGGAAGTCGACCCCACGGGGATCTACACTTTCTGCAACAACAAGGTCCAGGACCTGCTCGGCTACGCGTCCGAGGAAGTCATCGGCAAGCGCCCCTTCGATTTCATGCCGCCGGCAGAGGCGAAGCACATCGGCTGGACCTTCCGCGACATCGTGGCCAACCGTCGCCCGTTTTCCAATCTCGAGAACGTCAACCTGCACAAGGACGGCCGTGAGGTGGTGCTGGAAACCAGCGGCGTGCCGATTTTCGACGCCGATGGCAGTTTTCGCGGCTATCGCGGCATCGACCGGGACATCACCCTGCGCAGGCAGGCGCAGGAGGCGCTCGTCAAGGCCAGGAATGAGGCCGAAGCCGCCAACCGCGCGAAGTTGCTGTTTCTCTCAAGCATGAGCCATGAACTGCGCACCCCGCTCAACGCGATCCTCGGCCATGCCCAGCTCATCGGCATGCAGCCTGATCTGCCCGAGGGCGTCCACACCAGTGCTGATGAAATCCAGCAAGCGGGCGCCAGCCTGCTGGCGCAGATGAATGGCGTGCTCGAACTGGCCGGGATCGAGTCCGGCGATCTCGATCTGCAGATTGAACCGCTGGTTCCGGCCGAGATGCTCGAGGATTGCCTGGCGGCGAACGCCGGCGCCGCCCGCTTCGTGAAGTCGCCGCTGAACTGCAGCAACGCCTGCGACTGCTGCAAGATATCGGCCGACCGCCATGCCCTGCTCCAGGTTCTCAACCAGCTGGTCGCGAACGCCATCAAATACAACCGCGTTGGCGGCAAGGTCACGCTTCTTTGCCGCACCGTTGGCAGCGACCATGTCCGGTTCTCCGTCACGGACGAGGGGCGGGGCATCGCGCCCGCCGATCAGGCACAGCTGTTCGTGCCCTTCAATCGCCTCGGCGCCGAGAAAGGCCGCATCGAGGGTGCGGGTCTCGGGCTGTCGATCGCACGCCGCCTGATCGAAGGCATGGATGGGCGCATCGGGGTCGACAGCGCGGAAGGCCGGGGCAGCACCTTCTGGATCGAGCTCCCGATCGCGTCCCAGCCGGAATGTGCGGACTGCCCGCCCCCCCCGATGCCGGGCGCCACGGTCCTGCAGGGTGCGCGCGTGCTGGTGGCGGAGGATTACGCCCCGAACCAGATCCTGCTGCGTATGCAGCTCGCCAGCCTCGGCTACCACGCGGACATCGTCGCCGACGGCGCCGCGGCCCTGGAGGCCTGGGCCGGCGGCCGCTACGACGTGATCCTCGCCGATCTCAACATGCCGGTGATGGACGGGCTCGCGCTGGCCCGTGCGGTGCGCGCGCGCGAGACGGCGGACGGCCGCCGCACGCCGATCCTCTGCATCACGGCCGCAGACCATGCCGCGGAGCTGCGGCATTGCCACGAGGCCGGCATGGACGACACGCTGACCAAGCCGATCCTGCTGGAAGCGCTGCGCGCCAAGCTGGAACGCTGGATCGTCGGTCGCGCGACGGCGACGCCCGTAGACCCGCAGGCAGCGGACGACGCGATTCTCGATCTCGCCTGTCTGTACGATATCCTGGGTGACACCAACGAGGCGCAGGCGCGCGAACTGGTTGCCACCTTCCTGCGCTCGGCCGCAAGTGGCCTCGATCGTCTGGCAGCCGGTGCCACCGCCGCCATGGTGGCGCAGGAAATGCACAAGCAGAAATCCTCGGCCCGCACCGTCGGCGCGCTGCGCTATGCGAAGCTGGCAGCCGCCCTGGAAACCTCCGCCAAGGACGCAGGCGAAGGCGATTTCGAGGCGCCCCTGACTGCGCTGCGTGGCGTCCTCGAAGAGGTCGAGTCCGTGCACGGCCGACTCGTTGCCCGGCCACCCGCGGAGACGCAGGTTCTGGAGGCGCCGCTTGCCGGCCATGGCGCGCTGCTCGTCGTCGACGATGATCCGGTCGTGCAGCAGCAGATGGCGGCCATGCTCGCTACCCTCGGTGTGAAAGAGGTGCTGACGGCCAGCAACGGCCTCGATGCGCTGAATCTGCTGAGCGAGCGCAATGGCAGCCTGGAGACCCTGATCTGCGATCTCAGCATGCCGACCATGGACGGTGTCGAGCTGCTCCGCCGGTTCGGCCGCACGGGATTCCAGGGCGGCGTCATCCTGATGAGCGGCGCGGACGAGAAGGTGCTGAACACGGCAGGCAAGCTGGCCGACCTGCAGGGGCTGCGCGTGCTGGGGCAGGTTCAGAAGCCGGTGACGCCCGCACAGATGACCGGGCTGCTCAGCCGGCCGGCCGCCCCCCGCATACGCAGGCGCCAAAGTGCCGCACCGCTGCAAGTTTCGCCGCAGTCCATTCGCGACGGGATCGCCCGCGATGAATTCACCATCTGGTTCCAGCCCAAGGTGGACGCGGCCAGCCTCGAGCCCGTGGGGGTCGAGGCGCTGGCGCGCTGGCAGCATCCGGCCCGCGGCATCCTCTCGCCGGACACTTTCATCGGCGTGGCGGAACGCGAGGGCCTGGTGGGTGAACTGTCGCAAATCCTGACCTCGCGCGCGCTGATGGAGGGCGCCCGCCTGCACGACACCGGCTTTCCACTCACCATCGCCATCAACCTCTCGGGCCGCTGGCTCGACGACCTGCAACTGCCGGATTTCATCTACGCCACGACCCAGGCCGCCGGCCTTCGCCCCGCCGATATCCTGCTGGAAGTCACCGAGACCGGCGTGATGAAGGAACTTGCCACCGCGCTCGAAGTACTCACGCGCCTGCGCCTGAAGGGCTTCGGGCTGTCGATCGACGATTTCGGTATCGGCTATTCGTCGTTCGAACAGCTTGACCGCATCCCCTTCACCGAACTCAAGCTTGACCGCAGCTTCGTCAGCAAGGGCGAGGAGGATGCGACCGCCTACGCAATCCTGCAGGGCTGCATTGACATGGCGCGTCGTATGGATTTGACGACCGTGGCAGAAGGCGTCGAAACAGAGGGTCAGCTCGAGTTGGTGCGTATGCTCGGCTGCGACCGCATTCAGGGCTACTTGATCGCGCGGCCGATGCCCACGGACGACTTGATCGCCTGGCTCAGAGCACGCCCGGGTTCGGGTTAATGAGGCCTGTGCTCCCTGACAGGCTGCAGTACACCGGCAGCGGCATGAACGCCTTGGGCCAGGTTGACAGTGTATTTGATCGTGCGTCCAGCATTGGGCATCAACAATGCCGACCGGATTGCGGGACTGGAAACGCCGGGGCCGCTGCTTTGGAATGAACCACGGCGGGCAGTGCCAGTTTGACGAAACATATGCATCTGCCAATCGGAATCTGAAACTAGAACAATGGCCTGCCTTGTTAACTTAAATCGTTTCCAGGCATGAGACGCAAGCGAAAACATGGCCTCCTGCGCTCCATGGCATCCTTCTCAAGCGATTGTCCGGCCGACACTGGCTGGCAGGCTCACTCGTGCCGCAGGGCGTCGATCGGGTTAAGCCCCGCCGCGCGTCGCGCCGGAAAATAGCCGAAGATGACGCCGATGGCGGCGGAGAAAAAGAAGGACAGCAGGTTGATGCCGGGATCGAACAGGTAGGGCACGTTCATCAGGCCGGCGAGGAAGATGGAGGCGGCGGTAGCAATCGCGATGCCAATCAGTCCGCCCAGGCTCGACAGCACCACCGCCTCGATCAGGAACTGCAGCAGCACTTCGCGCTCCAGCGCGCCGATGGCGAGGCGGATGCCGATTTCTCGGGTGCGCTCGGTCACCGACACCAGCATGATGTTCATGATGCCGATGCCGCCGACCAAGATGCTCACCGCCGCCACCGCGGCGAGCAGCATGGTAAGGATCTTGGTGGTGCTGGGCAGCGTCTCGGCGATCTGCCGGGTGTCCATCACGCGGAAATCGTCGTCCTC
>JAIBFE010000234.1 GCA_019459705.1 Thiobacillus sp.
AATGTGGAGTCGCCCGCGATTCGCGGCAACTCGGCATCAAGGTGCAGGTGCAGGCCCAGCGCCTTGGCGTCATACAGCGCCAGTACTTCGTGTACCAGTGCGTTGAGATCGAGCGCGTCGAGCCGGGCGCGCGGCATCCGCGCATAGCCCGCAAAGGCGTCGACCATGCTTTTCATCGCGGCAACCTGGTTGACGATGGTCTGCGTGGCGCGCGCGAGGAATTCGGCGTCTGCCGTTTCCAGACGGCCATCGAGCTTGCGCGCGATGCGCTCGGCTGACAGCTGGATCGGCGTCAGCGGGTTCTTGATCTCGTGCGCCCGCCGGCGCGCCACATCGCTCCAGGCAGCGTTGCGCTCGGCATCGATCAACTTGGTCACGTCGTCGAACACCAGCACATAGCCGCGCTCGACGCCCGGCGGCAGGCGGGTGCCGCGCAGCAGCAGCGTCTGGCTGCCACCGTGATCCGCGTAATCGATCTGCTCCTGCCATTCGCCCTCGTGCTCGGCAAAGCGCGTGGCCACGGTTACGCCGAAATCATGCAGCGCCTCGCCCGGCTGACCCAGCCCGGCGAGCAGTTGCGTGTCCAGCGCCGACGCATCGACGCCCAGAATCTGCGCCGCCGCGCTGTTCATGGTGCGCACCCGCAATGCGTCGTCCAGCACCACCACCCCGGACGACAGGTTAGCCAGTACGCGCTCGAGAAAGGCCTTGGCCTGCTCGGTCTGCTGATGGTTCTGCGCAACCTGCTCGCGCGCATCGGAGAGCTGGCGCGTCATGCGGTTGAACGACTGGATCAGCACGCCGAGTTCGTCGCGGCTGGACATCGTCGGCATCTGCGAAAAATCGCCCTTGGCCACCGCACGGGTGCCGCGCGCCAGTGAACGCAGCGGCGCACCGAGGCGCTCCGACAGCAGATAGGCAATCACGAAGGTCATCAGCAGCGCCAGCATCAGGGTCAGGGTCAGCGCCACCCCATAAATGCGCTTCAGCCCCAGCCGCGACACCGCAATCTGCTGGTATTCCTGATACGCCAGCTGCACCGCCTGCGCGTCGCGCGCCAAGCTGGCGGGCACCGGCTGCACCAGTTGCAGCACGCGTGTTTCGCTGGTCAGCGAACTGGTATAGACCGGCACGATGACGCGCATGATGAGCCCGCGGTCCGACACGTCCTCGATCCGGCTGTACGGCTGCTGCTGCCGCACCTGCCACAGCACGCTGCGCTCGGGCAGCACCGGCAGCAGAGTGCCACGCTCGCCGCTGACGTGGGCGATCACGCCGCCGCGCTCGTCGAACAGCGTGAGCTCCTGCACCGCGCTTTGCTCTCGCAGGGTGGAGAGACTGGTGATGATCGAGCCCATGCCTTCGTCCGACAGGGTCAGCGCCATGCGCTGGGCTTTTTTATCCAGCTCGCGCAGCAGGTCGTCGAGCGCGGCCTGGCCAAGGTTGACGCCGGAGGTCAGTGCGTTGTCGACCCGCACGTCGAACCAGGTTTCGATCGAACGGTTGAGAAAGAACACCGAGGCGCCATACACCACCAAGCCGGGCAGCATGGCGACGACGCCAAACATCAGCAGCAATTTGAGCGTGAGTTTGGCGCCGAACACCCCGCGGCGGATACGTTTTTGCAGCCACCACAGGCGCCAGCCCAGCAGCATCAGCAACGCCAGCCCAAGCACGCCGCCGCCGATGAACAGGATGGGCAAGGTCTCGGAAAAGTCGCTGCTGCCGCCGCTGGCGTAAAACAGCAGCGCCAGCAGAGCGATGCCCATGATGAGGGCTGCGGCAATCAGACTGCGCATCAGGGCAAAGGCGGCAAAGCGGGCGCCTCAAACGACCAGCCGTACCAGGGCGTGGACAGTTCCCACTTGTCGCTGGTGACCGCGCCGATAGACAAGGGCTTGGGCAATTGTGCGGTGTTGAGGCGCAGACGCAGCCGGGCATCGTAAGGCTGGCCAGCCTTCAGCGCACCGCGTTCGAGTACCTGCCAGTCGTCCACCCGCCCCAACAGGGCCAGTGCCTCGCTCAGGGTGGCGGCAGTCCGGGTGGTGTAGCCATTTTCGACCACGTAGCGGCGCAGCAGCAAATGGTAATAAATCCGCATCTTGCGAACGGGCTCGGCGATGCTTTCGTCAAGCCACCAGCTGCGCGGGCGGGTCAGCTCCAGCTCCAGCAGGAAGTGCAGGTTGATGCCCTTGGTCAGCGCGTCTTCCAGGGTGGGGTTGAGCACGACATCGATGTCCGCATCCAGCATATAGCCTTGCGGCACCGCCTGGATGGCAGCCTGTTTGACCGTGCTTCTGTCACTGGCCAGCGCGCTGCCTGCAACAGCCAGCCAGCCAGCCAGCGACAGTGCAAGCAGCCAGCGCAGCGCCAGGTCAGGTCTTGCGCAACAGGGCGTAGAAAAAACCATCATGCTCGGCATCGGGCAGCAGCGGCCTATCGGACAAAGGTTCTGGAAGCAGGCAACGCTCGGCATCGCTTGCATGGCGCGCCAGGAACGCACGCACCTGCACCTCGTTTTCTTCATGGAATATCGAGCAGGTGGCGTAAAGCAATGTACCACCCGGGGCCAGCAGTCGCCAGAGCGTCTCCAGCATAACGGCCTGTTGCGCGGCAAATTGAGCGATGTCGTCGGGACGGCGCAGCCACTTGATGTCGGGGTTGCGGCGCACCACGCCGGAGGCGCTGCACGGCACGTCGGCGAGGATGCGGTCGAACGGCCGACCATCCCACCAGGCGTCGGGTTGCGCTGCGTCGCCCGCGACCAGGCTGGCGCGAAGCTGAAGACGGTCGAGGTTTTCCTGCACCCGCGCCAGCCTGGTCGCGTCGACGTCGAGCGCGGTGAGTTCGACGTCCGCCCGCTCAAGGATGTGGCCGGTCTTGCCGCCGGGCGCGGCGCAGGCATCCAGGACGCGCTCGCCCGGTTTCGCGTCCAGCAGGCGCGCAGCCCACTGCGCACCGGCGTCCTGCACCGACACATGACCTGCGTCGAAGCCGGGCAGGCTGTGCACCGGTAAGGCCTTGTCGAGGGTGACGGCGTCCGGGCCGGTCTGATGCGCGGGCAGCCCGGCCTCGTTCAGGCGCCGCAGATAGTCCGCGACGTCGCCGTGGCGGCAATTGACGCGCAGCGTGAACGGCGGGTGCAGCAGGCTGGCCTCGAGAATCGACTGCCAGTGGTGCGGGTGCTCGGCCTGCAGACGGGTGATCCACCAGTCGGGGTGCGACCAGCGTGCGGACGGCAGCTCGTCTGCGAGCTTTTCCAGTTCAGCACGGCGCCGCTGAAAATTACGCAGCACGGCGTTGGCCAGTCCGCGCCGCCATCCCTGGCCCGCCGCGGTGACGGCGTTGTGCACCACGGCATGCGCCGGCGCGCGAGTGTAGGCCAGCTGATACAGCGCCACGCGCAGCAGCCAGCCGAGTTGCGGGTCGGTCAGCGGACGTTCCAGCAGCGCCTCCATCCAGGCATCCAGGCGCCCCAGCTGGCGCAGGCTGCCGTATACGATGTCCTGCAATGCCCCGCGCTCGCCCGGGGTGTTCAGTTGCTGCAAATGACGCGGCAACACCTGGTGCAAAGCCGCTCCGGCCAGCACGTCTTCGAGCGCGCCGGCGGCCAGTTTTTGCAGGTTACGCATGGTGGGACAGGCCCGGTTTGGTCTGCTGATTCATTGGGTTCCAGCCGCAGCGATGAGCGGCGGATGATAGCAGGGCAACAGCGTGCCGGCGCGCTGGAAGGCCTGCCGCTTGATCCGCCTCAAGAACCGAAACGGGTTCCGGGCAATACCGGCCGCCCGGCCAGAAACGCCGCAGCGGACATTCGTCTGCTTCCCGCCGGCTGAATTTCCTGTAAAGCCAGCGCACCGTTGCCGCAGGCGACGACCAGCTGGTCTGCCTCGGCGCGCAGGACTTCCCCCGGCTCACCCGGTCTTTCATCACGGGCCGAAGTCCGCACGGAGTCGGCGTCCTTTAGGGCGCCACTGTCCATATACGCCTTTGCTGCCCATATTTTCAGAGGCTCGCCGTCCAGCAAGGTCCACGCTCCCGGCACCGGGCTGTAGGCACGCACCGCGCGAGCCAGCACGTCGGCGGGCTGCATCCAGTCCAGCCGCGCTTCGTCCTTGCTGAGTTTGGCGGCGTAGGTGGCCTGAGTATCGTCCTGCGCCACCGGCACCAGCGTGGAGTAGTTCGCCAGCGCCGCCACGATGGCGATGGCGCCCGCCGCGGCCAGGGCATCATGCAGGCTGGCTGCGGTGTCGCTGTCGCGGATCGGCACAGCGGTTTTTGCAAGCATCGCGCCGGTGTCGAGCCCGGCGTCCATCTGCATGATGGTGATGCCGGTCTCCGTGTCGCCTGCCAGGATCGCACGCTGGATCGGCGCCGCCCCACGCCAGCGCGGCAGCAGCGAGGCGTGGATGTTAAGGCAGCCGAAGCGCGGCAAATCCAGCACCGCCTGCGGCAGGATCAATCCGTACGCAGCCACCACCATGACGTCGGCGTCCGCTGCGCGCAAGTCAGATTGTGCCTCGGGCGTTTTCAGGCTGATCGGCTGATAAACCGGCAAGTCGCGCGCCAGTGCCGCCTGCTTGACCGCACTGGGCGTGAGCTTCATGCCGCGACCCGCAGGGCGGTCAGGCTGGGTCAGCACCAGGGCGATGTCATGCCCGGCGTCTGCCAGGGCATCGAGGGCGGCCGCCGCGAACGGCGGCGTGCCGGCAAAAATGATGCGCACGGGCCGGCTCAGAGCGACGTGCGCACTGGCGCAGCGTCAGGCCGGTGTTCGCGCGCCTGCTTCAACAGCTTGGCCTTGATGCGGTTGCGTTTGAGGTTGGACAGATAGTCGACGAAGACCTTGCCCATCAGGTGATCCATTTCGTGCTGCATGCACACCGCCAGCAAGCCGTCGGCCTTGAGCTCGAAGGATTTTCCGTCGCGATCGAGCGCGCGAACCGTCACGCGCTCGGCACGCTCGACCTTGTCGAAAACGCCGGGGACTGACAGACAGCCTTCTTCGCTTTCCTCGCGGCCCGACTGGGCGACGATTTCGGGGTTGATGAACACCCGCAACTCGTCGTGGGTTTCGGAAATGTCGATGACGATGACGCGTTCGTGGACGTTGACCTGGGTGGCGGCCAGCCCGATGCCGGGCGCGGCGTACATGGTCTCGGCCATGTCGTCGACCAGCTGCCGGATGCGTGCGTCCACCTCCTTCACCGGCTTGGCGACGGTATGCAGGCGCGCATCAGGGTAGTGCAAAATATCGAGTCTGGCCATAAAAAGTTTTACGAATGAAGGGACTGAGCACGCACTTTGATGCAGAATCTGCGCTTAGTTGCGCATAACCCTAAATATAAGGCGGCGGATAGCCGTAAGCTAAGCGCACAGTATATTTTCAACGCAAAATTAGACAAGGTCTAAATGGAGGGTTTCCCCGTGCGTCAACTCGTTGTTACTCTTGCCCTGCTGCTGGCCGCTCCCGCGCTGGCCGACACCCTTAAACTGCAGGACAACGCCCCCGACAAATACGTCGTGGTCAAAGGCGACACCCTGTGGGACATTTCCGGCAAGTTTCTCAAGGATCCGTGGCGCTGGCCGCAGATCTGGAACCTCAACCGCGAAGAAATCAAAAACCCGCACTGGATTTACCCCGGCGACCTCATCGTGCTCGACCGCAGCGGCAAGCAGCCGCGCCTGTCACTGGTCAAGGGCGGCAAGAACGGCATGCAGACCGTCAAGCTGTCGCCCGGCATGCGCACGACCGATATCGACAGTGATGCGATTACGTCCATCCCCATCCGCGTGATCCATCCCTTCCTGTCGCAGCCGCGTGTGGTGCCCCTGGGGGCGTTCGACAATGCGCCCTTCATTCTGGGCAGCAACACCGAGCGCGTAGTGCTGGCGGCTGGCGACGACGCCTTTGCCACCGGCGGCAAGGCTGGCGTGACGCGCTGGAACGTGCTGCGTCCCGGCAAGGCGCTCAAGGATCCGGAAACCGGCGAAGTGCTGGGTCATGAAGTCGAATACCTGGGCGATGCACG
Organism: Thiobacillus sp.; assembly: GCA_019459705.1. Lineage (GTDB taxonomy): Bacteria > Pseudomonadota > Gammaproteobacteria > Burkholderiales > Thiobacillaceae > Thiobacillus. The sequence continues at coordinate 6,033 of JAIBFE010000234.1, forward strand.
CACCCTGGTGGAAGGCGCGCCGCAGAAAATCCGCATCACCCAGTCGGCGCAGGAAATCCTGCCCAAGGACAAGCTGGTGGAAGCCGATGACAGCACCACGTTCGAATACATTCCGCACGCCCCCGAAACCCGGATCAGCGGCCGCATCATCTCGGCTTACGGCGGAATGGCGGACAGCGGCCGCTATCAAACGGTGGTGATCAACCGTGGCAGCCGCGACGGTCTGGAGCCCGGCCATGTGCTGGCCGTGTTCCGCGAAGGACTGGCGGTCACGCTCACCCGCGATGAAAAAGACCGCATCACCTGGGTCAACGAAAAATCCGCGGGCGTACCCAACGGCGGCGCCTGGCTCTACAACGACGTGCGCTGCCTGAAGGAAAACAGCAAGGTCACCTACGACCAGACTGCGGACGTGCGCAACAGCTTCCGCAGCACCTGCCTCGGCAACACCAGCGATCGTGCCATCAAGCTGCCCGATGCCCGCAGCGGCCTGGTGATGGTCTACCGGGTGTACGACCGTGCGTCCTACGCGCTCATCATGCAGTCCGACGGACCGGTCTACCTGCTCGACACGGTGAGAAACCCCTGATCGCACGCGCGCCCGAAAGACGCCCCGAACGTGCCTGACGCCTGGCTGCGCCTCGCCCTCGCACCGGGCGTCGGCAATACCAGCCTGATCCGCCTCTTGACGGCCTTCGGTTCCCCGGAGGCCGTTTTGGCATCCGGCCGCAGCGCACTGATGGCCCACCTTTCCGCCGCCCAGTGCGACGCGCTGCTGGCCGACCCGGACTCCGCACAGCTTGACGCCGCGCATGCCTGGCTCGCCCAGCCCGGCAACAGCCTGATGACGCTGGCGGACGAGGACTACCCGACAAGCCTGCTCGAAATCGCCGACCCGCCCGCCGTGCTGTACTGCAAGGGCGACCGCGCCCTGTTGAGCCGGCCCGGTCTCGGCATCGTCGGCAGCCGCAACGCCACGCCGCAGGGCATGCGTGATGCCGAAGCCTTCGCCCACACCCTGTCCGACGCCGGGCTCACCATCGTCAGCGGGCTGGCGCTCGGCATCGACGCGGCAGCACATCGTGGCGGGCTGGCGGGGGCCGGATCGAGCATCGCCATCATCGGCACCGGGCTCGATCGCATCTATCCCGCGCGCAACAAGGCGCTGGCGCACCAGCTGGCCGAAGGCGGGCTGATCGTATCGGAATTCGCGCTCGGCACGGCGCCCCTGCCGGGACACTTTCCCCGGCGCAACCGTCTCATCAGCGGCCTGTCCCGCGGGGTACTGGTGGTGGAAGCCGCGCCCAACAGCGGCTCGCTCATCACGGCGCGGGTGGCGACCGAACAGGGGCGCGACGTGTTCGCCATTCCCGGCTCGATCCATTCCCCCCTTTCCCGCGGCTGCCATGCGCTGATCAAGCAGGGGGCCAAGCTGGTCGAATCCGCTGCCGACATCCTCGACGAACTGGCGTGGCAGCAGCGGCTGGCGCCGCCCGAACTGCGCCAAGACCGCCCGCAGGGCGAGTGTCAGGCGGCGTACCCCTTGCGGGTACTGCCGGAAGCCGTGTCCGACCCGGTGCTGGACGCGCTCGACGGCGCGCCGACCACCCTCGATACCCTGGCACAAAGAACCGGGTTGACGCTGGATGCGCTTTCAGCGAAGCTGTTGACGCTTGAACTGGAAGGGCATATTGCATCCTTGCCCGGCGGGCGCTACCAAAAAATCCACTGACACTATGCTCGACATCCTGGTTTACCTCTACGAAAGCTTCCGCATGGCGGAGCTCGCGCCCGATCGCGATGCGCTGGAAAAACGCCTGTTTGCTGCCGGTTTTGAAGAAGCCGACATCAACGCTGCGCTCGACTGGTATGCCAATCTGACCGGCAGCGCCACCCACGAACGCCTCGCCCAGGCTTACGACCGTCATTACGCACCCGAAGAACTCGAGCGCCTGAACGACGCCTGCCGCGCCGAGCTGGCCTATCTGGTCAGCGCTGAAATTCTCGATCCCGAATCGCGCGAGTGGGTGATTTCCGGCTTGATGGCGCTGGGCGGCGAAGACATCGAACCGGATCACGTGCGCTGGATGACGCTGATCGTGCTGTGGAGCCGTGGCCTGATCGAACATTTCACCCATCTGGAAGACATGCTGCTGAATCACGAGCCGGGACGTCTACATTAATCACTCATGTCCAAACTCGTCATCGTACGTTGTTTGCTGAGTCCTTTGTTATGCGTTTTGCCCGTCGCCTGGGCATGGAAAAAGTCGCCTGGGCACTGCGTAGATTGCATTGCCCAGTACCCCGGGACGCGCTTGTACTCGAAGTGGGATCGGGTGGCAGCCCCTAT
>JAIBFE010000227.1 GCA_019459705.1 Thiobacillus sp.
GGTGAAGAAGTCTACGACGCCCTTCTGCTTGGCAGCGTCAGCCTTTTCATAACCCAGCATGAAGGTGGCCGTGGTGATGGGCCAGGCGTTCTTGTGCGACTGATCCAGCAGATCCGGCGCCATGCCCTTGACCTTGAAGTCAGCACCGGCTGCGGCATCGGCCACCGACTGCTGGTTCGGCACGATGTAATTGCCAGCACGGTTCTTCAGCGCAACGAAGTCCATGTTGTTCTTCATCGCGTCAGCGATGTCAACGTAGCCAATCGCACCCTTGATCTTCTGCACGTTGGCAGCCACACCCGGGTTACCCTTGCCGCCCACGGCATTAGACGGCCAGTTCACGGTGTTACCCGCGCCGACGTCACGCTTGAACGCCATCGATTGCTTGGCCAGATAGTTGGAGAACGCGTACGTGGTGCCCGAACCATCGGAGCGGTGCGATACAGTGATGGCCAGGTCCGGCAGCTTGACGCCGGGATTCAGCTTGGCAATGGCGGGAGCATTCCACTTGGTGATCGCACCGCGGAAGATGTCGGCAGCGGTGGCGCCGTCGAGTTTCAGCTTGCCGGACTGGATGCCCGGGACATTCATGACGATGGTTACGCCACCCATCACGGTCGGAACCTGAACCAACTTGTTCGCATCCAGATCAGACTCGGGGACCGGCGCATCGCTTCCGGCGAAATCGACCGTCTTGGCCTTGATCTGCTTGACGCCGCCCGAGGAGCCGATGCCCTGGTAGTTGACCTTGTTGCCGGTGGCCTGCTGGTAAGCCTCGGCCCATTTAGTGTAAACAGCGTAGGGGAAGGTTGCGCCCGCGCCCGTGATGTCAGCGGCCAGCGTGTTAACCGAGAAAGCCAGGCCCATAGCCACGGCAAGCGTGCCTTGAGCGAGTTTGTTGAGTGTACGCATAAGTAATATCTCCGGTAGTAGTTGACGTTGCCGCATGGGCGACGTCGCCATACTAACGGGCGAATATTACAGATATATTTCAGTACAGGAAATCACCCGCCCGTGGCTGCAGCCTTGACGACCGCAGCAATTGTTTCAGCCGTATGTCGAACCAGATCGGCATCCCGTCCTTCCACCATCACTCGGATCAGCGGCTCGGTGCCGGACGCCCGCAGGACGACCCTTCCACTGCCATTCAGGGCCAGCTCTGCCTCGGCCACCGACGCACCAACCGCTGGTACTGCGTCAAGCTTGAAACCCTTCTTCACAGGCACATTGATCATGACCTGGGGATAAGTTTCCAGGTCAGCCGTGAGCGTATTCAGCGTTTCTCCACTTTCCCTCAAGGCACGCAACACCTGCAACGCCGAAACAATTCCATCACCGGTGGTGTGCTTGTCCAGGCACAGAATGTGGCCCGAGGTTTCGCCGCCCAGCGTCCAGCCGTTTGCATGCAGGCGCTCCAGCACATAGCGGTCACCTACCTTGGCGCGCTCGAATGGAACATGGATGCGGCCAAGCGCGTGCTCGGTGCCGAGGTTGGTCATCAGCGTGCCCACCACGCCGCCTTTCATATAGCCGGTCTGGATGCGATGGCGCGCAATGACGTAGACCAGCTGGTCGCCATCGTAGATATGGCCCTCGGCGTCGGCCATCATCAGGCGATCGCCGTCGCCGTCCAGCGCAATGCCCAGGTCCGCACGATGTGCGCGCACGGCGTCGGACAAGGCCTTGGTATGGGTGGCGCCGCATTTGTCGTTGATGTTGAAGCCATTCGGCTCCTTGCCGATGGCGATCACCTCGGCACCCAGTTCGTGCAGCACGTGTGGCGCGATGTGGTAAGTGGCGCCATTGGCGCAATCGACCACAATGCGCATGCCACGCAAGTCGAGCTGGTTCGGGAAGGTGCTCTTGCAAAACTCGATGTAACGTGCGGCGGCATCCTCGATGCGGCGGGCCCGCCCCAACTGGCGCGCCTCGACCGTCACGATGGGCTGGTCCAGTCGCGCCTCGATGGCCTCCTCGACGCTGTCGGGCAGTTTCTGGCCGCTGGCGGAAAAAAACTTGATGCCATTGTCCTCGAACGGATTGTGCGAGGCCGAGATCACCACCCCGGCCTGCAGGCGCAGCGCGCGCGTCAGGTAGGCCACCGCTGGGGTCGGCATCGGTCCGGTCATCAGCACATTCACCCCGGCCGCTGTGAAGCCAGCCTCCAGCGCGGCTTCCAGCATGTAGCCGGAAATGCGCGTGTCCTTGCCGATCAGCACGGTCGGGTGCTGGTTCGGAGGCAGACTGCCACGGTCGGCCACCAGCACCTGACCGGCGGCATAGCCCAGGCGCATGACAAATTCGGGGGTGATGGGCGACTCGCCCACCCTGCCGCGCACGCCGTCGGTGCCGAAATACTTACGTCCCATCCTGTTGTTCCTCCACTGCATTCCAGATGGCCAGCGCATCGCGCATGGCCGCCACATTGTGCACCCTGACCAGGCGCGCGCCGCGCGCTATAGCAGCCAGATGCGCCGCCACGCCGGCAAATTCGCGTTGATCAACCCCGCGTCCGGTCAGCGCGCCCAGCATGGACTTGCGCGACAACCCCGCCAGTATCGGCACGTCCAGTTCAGCCAGATGATCCAGCTGCTTGAGCAAGGCCAGGTTGTGTTCCAGCGCTTTGCCGAACCCGAAACCCGGGTCAATCACCAACCGTTCGCGGTTGATTCCTGCTGCTTCACAGGCTACGACACGGCCCTGTAAAAAATGCTTCACCTCTTCCACCACATCCACATAGTAGGGTGACTGCTGCATGCTCTGCGGTTCGCCCTGCATGTGCATCAGGCACACCGCCGCACCGGAGGCCGCCACCGCTTCCGGCGCACCGGGCGCGCGCAGGGCCATCACGTCATTCACCATTACCGCACCGGCATCGAGCGCAGCCCGCATTACCTCGGGCTTCATCGTGTCGACCGATACCACGCAGCCACGTCCGGCCAGAGCCTCGATCACCGGCAGCACGCGCCGCATTTCCTCGTCTGCCGGCACGGCCGACGCGCCAGGCCGGGTGGATTCCCCGCCGACGTCGAGGATATCGGCGCCCTCTTCCTGCAGCTTGAACGCATGTCGAATGGACGCCTGCGCATCGCCAACGCGGCCGCCGTCCGAAAACGAATCAGGCGTGACGTTGACGATGCCCATGACGAGGGGACGGGCCAGGGAGAGTCGGTACGAGCCGGCGTGGAGAACGGACATAAAAATAGAGGGGCCAAAGCCCCTCTATTGTAATGGTTGATAAGGTCTCGGCGCTCAGGCCTCCTGTGCAGGTTGCGCGGTCGGTGCCGGGGCGCTCGGCTTGTCGCCCCCGCCTGCAGGCGGCTGCGGCGTGGCAGCTGGCTTCGGCGGGCGGGCCGGACGCCCCGCCATGATGTCGCCGATCTGCTCGGCGTCGATGGTCTCGTACTCCAGCAGTGCGGCAGTCATCGCCTCGACCTTGTCGCGGCTTTCGGTGAGAATTTTCTTCGCCACCGCGTACTGCTCGTCGAGGATGCGGCGAATCTCGGCGTCGACCTTCTGCATGGTGGCCTCGCTCATGTTCTTGTGCGTGGTCACCGAGCGGCCGAGGAAGACCTCACCCTCGTTTTCGCAGTACACCATCTGGCCCAGCGCATCGGACATGCCGTAGCGGGTCACCATGTCGCGCGCGATGCTGGTGGCGCGCTCGAAGTCGTTGGAGGCACCGGTCGAAATGCTGCCGACGAAGATTTCCTCTGCCACCCGCCCGCCGAACAGCATGCTGATCTGCGACAGCATCTCATCCTTGTACAGGCTGAAGCGGTCCATTTCCGGCAGCGACATGGTCACGCCCAGGGCTCTGCCACGCGGGATCACGGTCACCTTGTGCACCGGGTCGCAGCCCGGCAGGGTCATCCCGATCACCGCATGGCCGGACTCATGGTAGGCCGTTTTCTTCTTGTCCTCGGGCGTGATCACCATGGACTTGCGCTCGGCGCCCATCAGGATCTTGTCCTTGGCTTTCTCGAAGTCGTCCATGTCGACCAGGCGCTTGTTGCCGCGCGCGGCGAACAGCGCCGCCTCGTTGACCAGGTTGGCCAGATCGGCTCCGGACATGCCGGGGGTGCCGCGCGCGAGGATGTCAGCGCGTACGTCGGGGGCCAGCGGCACCTTGCGCATGTGCACCAGCAGGATCTGTTCACGGCCGCGGATGTCGGGCAGGCCGACCACCACCTGGCGGTCGAAACGGCCCGGACGCAGCAGCGCCGGGTCGAGCACGTCGGGACGGTTGGGCGCGGCGATGACGATGACGCCGGTGGTCGCCTCGAAGCCGTCCATCTCGACCAGCAACTGGTTCAGGGTCTGTTCGCGCTCGTCGTTGCCACCGCCGAGACCGGCGCCGCGCTGACGGCCGACCGCGTCGATCTCGTCGATGAAGATGATGCAGGGCGAATTCTTCTTCGCCTGCTCGAACATGTCGCGCACCCGCGCCGCACCGACGCCGACAAACATTTCGACGAAGTCCGAACCCGAGATGCTGAAGAAGGGCACCTTGGCTTCGCCTGCGATCGAGCGCGCCAGCAGGGTTTTACCGGTACCCGGGGGACCCACCATCAGCACGCCGCGCGGAATATGGCCGCCCAGTTTCTGGAACTTGGTCGGATCCTTGAGGAAGTCGACCAGTTCGGCCACGTCTTCCTTGGCCTCGTCGCAGCCGGCGACGTCAGCAAAGGTTACCGGGTTGGCATTTTAGTCGAGCAGGAGCGCAAGGAGCTGGCCGAACAGTAG
>JAIBFE010000240.1 GCA_019459705.1 Thiobacillus sp.
ACCGGCATGCGCATCTCCATGGGCATCGCCTGGCTGGTCATCGTCGCCGCCGAAATGCTGGTCGGCGGCACCGGCATCGGCTACTTCGTGTGGAACGAGTGGAACAACCTGTCGCTCACCAACGTGCTGTTCGCCATCCTCATGATCGGCGTCGTCGGCATGGCGCTCGACAGCATCTTCGGCGTGCTGAGCAAGCGCGTCGCGTACCAGGAGTAAACCCATGTCTTCCGCCAACCTTCCCTTCCTGCAGGTCGAAAACCTGGCGCGCGCCTACCCCAGCCCCACCGGGGGGGATGACGTCACTGTGTTCGATCACGTCAACTTCCGCATCCACAAGGGCGAGTTCATCTGCGTCACCGGCCACTCCGGCTGCGGCAAGTCGACCATCCTCAATATCCTCGCCGGCCTCGATTCAGCCAGCGCCGGCAACGTCTTCATGGACGGCCGCGAAGTCGCCGGCCCCAGCCTCGATCGCGGCGTCATCTTCCAGAGCCACGCGCTGATGCCCTGGCTGACCGTGCTGGAGAACGTCGAGTTCGCGGTGAAGTCGCGCTGGGCTTCGTGGAACAAGCAGAAGATCCGCGACCACGCCATGCGCTACATCGAACTGGTCGGCCTGAAAGGCGCCGAGCACAAGAAGCCGTCGCAATTGTCAGGCGGCATGAAGCAGCGCGTCGGCATCGCCCGCGCCTTCTCCATCGAGCCGAAAATGCTGCTGATGGACGAGCCCTTCGGTGCGCTGGATGCGCTGACGCGCGGCGTCATCCAGGACGAGCTGCTGAAGATCTGCGCCGAGACGCAGCAGACCGTGTTCATGATCACGCACGACGTCGACGAGGCGATCCTGCTGTCCGACAAGATCATGCTGATGTCGAACGGCCCGCACGCGCGCATCGCCGAGATCGTCAACAACACCCTGCCGCGTCCGCGCGAGCGCAGCGCCATCCACAAGCAGCCGCACTACTACCCGATCCGAAATCACCTGGTCGATTTCCTGGTGAGCCGGTCGAAGCAGTTCGGCGCCCTTCGCGACGCGCCCGACGCCCCCAGTTCGCCCACCGTGTTCGATCCGTCCGATCTGGTCGAGTCCGAACCGGTCGTCGTCCCCACGCCGCCCGTCGGCAAACCCCACATCCACCTCGTCAACGCTTAAG
>JAIBFE010000246.1 GCA_019459705.1 Thiobacillus sp.
CCATCAAGCTGGAAAACCCCCACCTGTGGACCAGCGAGTTCAAGGCCGAAATCCGCGGCCTGATCCAGAAGGGCGTCGAGCTCGAATACCGCTACGCTGAAGACACCATGCCGCGCGGCGTGCTCGGCCTCAACGCCAGCCAGTTCAAGGAATACCTGCGCTTCATCGCCAACCGCCGCTGCCAGCAGATCGGCCTCGACGAGATGTTCCCCGGCGTCACCAACCCCTTCCCCTGGATGGCCGAAATGATCGACCTGAAGAAGGAGAAGAACTTCTTCGAAACGCGTGTCACGGAATATCAGACGGGCGGGGCGTTGAGCTGGGATTGACCGGCGGAGATGACAAAAAGGCGCAGGGGACTGCGCCTTTTTTATTGAACGGTGTTTTGTTGGCATGGCAGTCGAAAACTGCTGTGCTGGCCTTACAACCAATCCGGCCTTCTAATTGTTTGGACCCAAAAAGATGGATGACATCGCAAAGTTGCTGTCAGATCTGAGTTCTTGGTATTGGTGGTTCACAGTTGTCATCGTGGGCCTTCTAATTAACCTCGCTAGCTCGTATCTCAAGCCGCAGATTGATCTTGTCTACGAGCGAGTCTCGGCATCACGGAAGAGTAAGAACGACGAAGAAAAGCGAAACCTAAATCGAAACGTCGAAGAACTCATTGCCACTCCAAATCGCATTTTGCTTGAGGGTATTTCAGAGCTGCGGGAACGTACATTTTCGCTCCTCACATTACTTATTGGCTTTGCCTTTACTGGCTTCGGTTTAGTCTTTGCACAAGGTGCTACGAAGGTAGGGGTTGTAGAGAGTTTTGCCTCGGGCATATGTGTTGGTATTGCCACTGTCAACTACGTCTTCTTCTTTCGCATGCTAAATAAAGCAAACCTTCGCTCGCAAGCGCTCTCTCTCGCCAGCAAGAAACTAAGCGGTGAGGTTAAAAGCTAAAGGGGGTCAGCTTCGGATTGTTTTTCCGAGAAATCAGGTTTCCGAAACTTGTGAAACTACAGGGAACAGCAAATCGAAGCCGCCCCCTTTAATTATTATGATCAAACAAAAAACAGTAGTTGTACTTGGCGCCGGGGCTAGTGCTCCATATGGGCTGCCAACTGGCTTCAGGCTCCGACAACTGATCTGCGAAAACGACGCTTCTAATCCATTCTTAAGGGTTAGTGGCGCCGGTATACCAACCTCGACAATGTCCGCTAAACTCGAAAAGCTCATGGACATTCCAGAGGCCGAGACATTTTCCTTTATAGAAGCTTTTAAGCGATCAAACGTTGGGTCAATCGATGCATTTTTGGCGCGAAGGAAGAATTTTGAAACATTGGGTAAGTTAATAATTGCCTTCCAGTTATGCCGGCATGAACACCATTCAATGCTCTACGAAGGCAAAAATGATGATGATTGGTACCACGCCTTATGGAACGCAATGGTCGATAACATCGAGACCCCTCAAGAGCTCATAAACAATCAATTACGAATTATTTCTTTTAACTATGATCGGTCTCTTGAATATTTTCTACATCAAGCCACCGTGCATACCTTTGGTTTGAATGATGAAACGGCCCAAAACATTTTGAGAGGTATAGACATACTGCATCCCTATGGTGTGTTAGGGAATTTTGATCCATCAGGCACGGTAGGTGGTCGACAGTATTCAGTTGATCTAAGCAAAGAGCATTTGAATATCGCTGCTGCAGGCATACAAATAATTCCTGAGGCACGAGATGACGCACCGGCTTTTGAGAGAGCCCGCGATTGGTTTTCCTGGGCTAATCAAATTTGTTTTCTTGGTTTTGGCTTTGACCCTTTAAATGTAAAACGCCTTGGTCTATCTGGTGTGCTGGATGATAAGCGTGAGTTGAGACAAACACGGCTTAGAGTCGTCGCAAGCACGCATGGCCGGACAGATGCCGAAGTAGATCAAATCAGAGCAATGCTGGGAGTTCATCCAACAAAGTTCTCGCACTTCCAAGAAAAAAGTTTACTTACCATTCGTAAATCTGGGATTCTTGCGCAGAGTTAAATTAAAGGGGCCAGGCTCGAATTGATTTCGCTGTCCGGGAAACCCGGAAATTCCAGGGTCAGGGATCAGGGATGCGTGTAGAACAATAGGGAACAGACCACGGTTTTCTAGGCAAATCTCATGTAACCGTGATCTATCTCTTATTATCACTTCGGGTTGAATCCGCAAATACAAAGTCAAAGCGGATGGGCTTTTTAAGTTTGCAAACAATAACCAAAGGGACGGGGGATGAAACAAATTTTCAAATGGTTTCTGTTCGAGTGCGTGCGCCTAATTGCCTTCCTCTACATTATTGGGATGATGCCCAGCTTTGGGGCTGGGTTCCTCATGCCGCTGCTGGCCGCGATGGCCTATCTGTTTCTGGTTTGGCGAAATACACGCAAGGTTTTTGGCGAACTCAACGCAGGAGCAAGATCAATCAAGTCCAAGGACGGGATCGACCGGAAATGGGAGTTTAATTGCCCTAACTTCCAGCTCATCATCGACTATGAGGCGGAGAGCATAAGACTGAAGGCCCGCAAGGCGACATGGGCCGAAATGGTCACAGGAAAGGACGGGGGCAAGTGGAAAACGCAGCGGGTCGACTTCACCTTCCCTCTGGAAAGTTTCACCATGTCACAGTACGAGGTAGTCGCAACTGGTTTCATCCCCAATTCAGCTACGGGTACCGCATGGGTTGACGGCCATGCCGTTCCCGTCACGGTGCAAACCGGGGGCGGCATCACGACCACCACTAATACCGGGCGACACAGAGTGACTTTCCGTTCGGCCATCTTGAAAAAATCGGTCTCGCCATCGACCGATCGCATGGCCGAATCAGTGAGAAGAGGAGCGGACGGCAACTTCTGGCACTCGTCCTATGTCACCAAGAATGTCGTCAAGGAAGTCCGCGTTGAAATAAAAGCAGAAATTCCAGGCGGTGTGTTCAAGAAATTCCTGTCTGCGTGGGGAGGCAATGTCGCGCCGCGCCTCGATCAAATTGTGAAGCAGGATGACGAGGCGCTGCTTGCGGACTATCGCAAGCTCGCCGAATCCGAGTACATGAAAACCGAAGGCCAGCAAAGAAAGGTTTTCGAGGACGCGAAAGCCAAAGCCAATGCGACTTGGAATGGATTGAGCGCGAGCGCGGGAATCAAGGGTGACTTTTCTGCGTGGAACTACGATCCGTCAACTGGCGAGATTCACTGGCTTGCCGCTGTCGACAAGAGCGGCCGTGGCTTGTTCGTCGCCAATGGAGAGCAATGGCATGGCTCCATGGCCAACGCAAAATCCCTTGTCCTGGATGTGCCGCCAGCCAATAAAAATGCCCCCACAAATCTTCAGTTGGAAATTGAGGTTCACGACCCCGACTACGAGCGGACCAATCTCAAGCGCAGGCGATTCAAGATCATGACCGGCAGACCACGGGAAGAGATTGTTGAGTGGTCAGACCGAATCAATATCCTTGCGGAGCAGACCGGCCTGGCCGCCCAGTTAAAGGGGGCAACTTGAACTGACTCGGATTTCTTGTGCCGGGTGGCTTTCAATCGCATGCGATCAGCACATGAATCAAAGGGGTCACGCTCCGGACACGGAAGTCTTGCATTAACACATGGCCGGAAGATTCAAAAAACGCGGATAAATTATGGTCGACACGATTGATCACAAATCGTGAGACGAAGCATCATTTGCTCTTGAGGGGGAAGAAAAGCTGTGGACTTCCATCTTGCGCAGAGAATAACAAATCAAGTGAAGGGAGATAGAAGTGAGCCAAGAATCCAAGTCCGAAAATTCAATTTTTCTGCTATCCAACCGTTTTGGCGTCGTCCTGGGATCTAGTGCCGGCATCGGGGCGCTATCGGACATCTTCTCGCCAATCGGCGGTTGGTACATCAGCGCCACGCTGTTCGCTCTCAGTGTGGCGCTCGTGCTATTGATCTGGTTCAAAAAAGACTGGATCGCCAATCTGATCGATAGTCACGAGTCATTCCGCGCGGTTCGGAATGATGTGTTGCCGTGCAAAACCGCCTGTTATAAGGCGCCACTTTTTTGGTATGCATTCATTGGCATGCTGGTGTTTGGTTACGCAACGTATACGACCAAGGCAAACGCCGATGATGGAGGGGCCTTGGCCTCGAACCTTGCGCCGGTAAGTGCTTTTCAGTCGATGGTGGGGATCATGAGATCGGTCGAGGCTGATGTTGGGCAGATTCGTAAAGACACTGAAATCATAAAGCGTCAGATGGATGTCCTCGACAAGGAAACAAGCGATGACCCTCAAAAGGAATTGGCAAAGCGGGGCTACAACTTTCATCCTTTCGATTTCTTCAACGCTGCGCTCACAGGCAAGCTTGAAGAGGTTCGCCTGTTTCGCAAAGCGGGTATGAGGCACCTTGGCGACGCAACCGCCCCATGCGAGGCCTTCCCCCAGATATTGCTTCTGGGGTACGGCGGCCAACCAGATCTCAAGCCGCAAATCTGGGAAGAGGTACTGGTGGCGACCGGCGACGACGTCCTCAATGACTGCGATAAAACCTCCTTGCTGGGTGGTGGCGCTCTCCAGGGCCTACGTGCAACTCAAAAAACACAAAGACAATTGCGAAAAAGCTTTCAATACTACGATGGCCTTCTGGAAGGGCGCTGGTACATCACTCAGTATTCCATGCTGATGCTAGCAGTTTGGATAAACGAGCCCGACATGGTGAAGCTATTCTTGGCCCATGGGGCTGATCCGGACAGAGGTGTTGAAGCTATTCAATATCGAGAAACCCACGGCGTCGACATTACCCCGCTTTCAGAGGCCAAGCGCCTCGGATTGACGAACATCGTTAATATCCTTACGGAACATGGGGCAAAGGATAGGCGAACAGACATCCATAAACTCGTATCAGATGCGTGATCTACAACTGTTGAGCCGATGGACAATTAAAAGGGCCTGGCTCGAATTAAAAAAACGATAGGGCAGGCTTGCCTTTTGCCGCAAATGGCAAGACCTGACCCCAATGGTTGCTATGGTTCATGCCAGAAAGTGTTGTATCGACGCATCGCGCCAGCAGCATTCTTCCCGCGTTTTACCTTTATCCATAAAGCGAATTTTGGCCAGACAGGCAGAATCCGGGGTGCAGTTTTTGAAACGGTTATAACCCCCGTTCATCCTGATTATGCGATCACCCGCAACATCCGCGTTGCCCTGGACTACACGCATGTCGATCTGGGCTCCGACACCCAGACGAAGGACTGGTACACCCTGGCAGGCGCTTATGGCGGGCGTGAAACGTTCCGCCTGGATGCCAAGGCCGACGTGACTGCGCTTCGTCTTAACTACGCCTTTTAAGTAGTCGCCCTTACCGTTACTGAAATCACCTGGCACCTGCCGGTCCCGAGGCGGGGGCAGGTTGAGCGGTTTGTTTGGCGTTGTCCGAATGCAAAAAGAAACAATAGGGGACAGACCACGGTTTTGATCTGGACGCCCGGGTGGATCAATCCCTGGGTGTACAGACCGCACGTGTATACTTTTCGGGCCCAGTCGGGGTGGCCGACTGCGGCTGAAGAATAAATAGGAGTCGATGATGTTCGAGCGCAGCAGGGGACGGTTTCAGGCAGCACTACGGTTTGCGTTGGTCGCAGTGGGTGTGTCCGGGTTGGCGGGATGCTCTTCTTTGGTGTCCTTCATGCCCGATATGGTCGTTGTCTACGTGGATGACGCTCATCCCATCAGTGAATCGACCGGCCAGCACCACAATGGACAACCCTTGATTGAGCGGCTGTTCATCGAGCGCCAGGCGACGGTGAATGGTCAGACCATCACCTACTATGTCGATCGATCGGATCCAGGCAAGGTCTATACGATGACCTACCAGGAACGCTACTGCATGAGCAACTTCGATCCATGTGAGGAGCGTCGACACTTCCGCACGCCCGAGGAGCCCTTGCGCCAACAGTTGTTGGAGATCGAGGCGGCCCGACCGCCTTCGACAACCGAGTCCGTGGCGCCATCGCCCCCGCCGCCAAGCCCCAGCGTACTGCCGGACCCGCGCATCACCGTGCCGACCCTGCCTCCGGTTCCCTTGCCGCAGGATTGATCGAAATCGGGATCAGTAGGATTTGCGCACGGTGAGCGTCAGGCTCTGGTCGCCGATTCCCTGGCGACCGGCGACACGGGCATAACCCAGTCCACCCGTCCAACCCGCCCGCTGCAGCACATCCAGGCCAAGGCCCCATTGCAGTTGGTCATCGTCGTCTTCGCCAGGGGTTCGCTGCAGATCGTGGCTGTATTTCAGACTGACATAGGGCCATAGTTTTCCGTCGATCCAGACGCTGGCCTTCGTGGACAGGTGCCACTGGGTCGAGCTCGTCTTCTGTGCCGGCGTTGCCACCTGTTGTCCGGGCCAGCGTTCCACAAAACTGCCGATCTGGCCGGAGTCGTAGGACAGTTGCAGGCTGTTGCTGAGAAAGACGGATTGGAGCGGAACCATCAGCGTCATGCCGGCTGACGCCGAGGTCAGGTTGGAGCTGAAACGGCCCTGCAATTCCTGTCCCTCGGCCACCCGGTTCTGCGAGGTTCTGATCTGTCCCAGGCCCAGGGAAACGGGGAAAGTCAGGAAGGGCAGCGGGGCATAGGCGCCGTAAAGGCTGGCGAGCAGGCCGCTGCCCCTGCGACGGGTGTCGTCCTGCAGCAACTCGCTGCGCTGGGACAGCTGAGTCAGTGCCAGACCGGCAGTCCAGCGGGGCGTCACCCGTTGGTCATAACCCAGGGTCAGGCTATTGGTTCTTGCGTTTTGCTGCAAGCCGGCACGCTCATCCTTGATGTCATGATAGGTGTCGGATGCCCAGACACCATGACGCGCTGGATTGCTGGCAGCCTGCTGCAAAAGCTTCTGGCGCTCGGTGATGCCGACGGGCTCGGCATGGAGTGGCAGGCAACCTGATACGGCAAGAAAACCAGCCATCAGGCCTTGCCGCCCATATCTGCGCGATGGTCCGATAGGCTGTGTAGACACGCTGGTTTCCCCGGGTTGCTGGCTATTCGATGAGGATGTTCTTCCTCCGATATTGGATGCTCACGACGCCTGAAACAGATGCCGGACCCGGCGCACTTGGCGGAGGCGGTGAGATTCTAACTCACGAACGATTGCCCGTTGCCGGGGAATGAATGGGGGAATTATTGGGGCCAGGGTCGAATTGATTTCGCACCACCTCGGAGTCAGGCCTTGCAAAACCACATTCCTCCTCTCCGTCCCAAGCCAATCAAACGGGTCAGGGTCGAATTGATCCCGAGATGTGCAAGGTAACGAGGCTCAAATCTGTAGGATCAAAGGGGCCAAGGTCGAATTGTTTTTCATATAGCTAAAGGGGTCAGCTTCGGATTGTTTTATGAAATATGGAGTCAGCGGATTTCGTGTGAAATTAAATCGATGCTGCCCCCTGTGGTTAATCACATCTATACTGAAAAGCGCTGTAACGCTGTAAGAGCCGGCATCGACAGTAGTGTCAAATTAGTGCTCAGGATTTGACAAACAACCTCCTGGGATTACGAGTTACTTTCAGATAGGGCGATGAGACATGAAACGTACACTAAGCGCAATTTTGCCCCTTTTGGCGGCTAGCCTGTTCTCGGTCAGCCCCGCTTTTGCACAAACTCATCAACACGTGGCAATAGTGTATTGCGGGATCGATAAGAATAACGATGTCAGGGTAGTCGCCGCAGACATTGACTTAATGGGCGGTGCAGCAAGTGCTGGAAAAAGATGGCGATCATGTAGTCAGGTGCTACACGAAGTCATGCTCAACGGTTACAGAATAAGTTACTCCGACGTGGTAGACCAGCAGAGCAAGTCGAAAGAAGAAGCGGATGTATGGGGTTACACGGTCTTTGTGCTAACGAAAGAGGAAGCGGCTCACAAGTAATGACTTGATTGTCAGAATAGGAACAATAGGGGACAGACCACGGTTTTGCGGTAGGGAATCTTGCGGCCCTGACAAAACCGGGGTCGGTCCCCTGATTCGTGATTCGCACTGATTCGCAGGCGAAAAGCGAATTTCCGGAATATTCATCGGACGGGTTCGTGTGGCACTTCTTTCAACAGCCCCTCTTTTAATTCTCGCTGCATCTTTTTGGCATATTCAACGGCCCATGCGTCCGTCTCGTACTCGCTCCAGCCAAAATTGTGGTCCTCTCTTTACCAGGCATCAGCCACCTCCTGGAGCGGAGTTTCACCACCATTCTTTCGCGTCATAAGCTGCATGATTCCACCTCCTTCTAATCAGGAAAGTCCGTTCTTCCAACGCATACGCGCCAGCCCTTCATGATCGGCACCAGGACGCGGCAGCGGCGAGCTGCCATCGCAGTTATCACGATCATCTTCATATGACCTCTCCTGAGAGAAACGTTCAAAAACAATTGGGCAGTGCATCAAGCGGCACGGCTCGCATCCGCACATCCGCACGGGTCAGGTCTTGCAAAACCACATTTCTCCACTAGCCCCAAGCCAGCCAGCCCCGGAAGCGCCGCTAGAGATTTTCGATCCTCGCCCCTTCGCTCACGCGACCAGAACAGATGACGTTTTCCGGGCTGCCACAATCTGGTCGCGTCCGCAGCGTTTGGCTTCATAGAGCGCGATGTCCGATGTGCGGATCAGCTCGGCGGGCGAGGAGACGGAAGCAAGCTCGGACGAAGACACGCCGAAACTCAGGGTGACATGGCTGGCCACGGGCGATGCTTCGTGGGGAAGGTTCAAGGCAAGGATGCGCTCGCGTATCTGCTCGGCCACGGATATCGCGCCGCTCAAATCAGTCTGCGGCAACAGGAACGCAAACTCTTCGCCGCCGATTCGCGCCACCACATCGCCAGGGCGGGACAGCGTGTGGTGCATGGCCTGCGCGACTTCCACCAGGCATAGGTCGCCGGCCGGGTGCCCATAGTGGTCGTTGTATTCCTTGAAGTGATCGATATCGACCATGATGAGTGAAAACGGCATATTGTCGCGTTTCGCTCTTGCCCACTCCTTGCTGAGTTCTTCCTCGAACAGCCGTCTGTTCGGGATGCCGGTGAGACTGTCCAGACGGACCAGAAATTCCAGCGCCTGCTCCAGCTCGATTGATGAGAACAGCTCGCGGCGCAGTTTTTCCGAGTCGCGAAACAGGTGGTGGACCTGGGCGGACGTGGCGAGCATGGCGAGACCGAAGATGACCAGCATCAAGCCCATGACGAGATGGATGCGATCGCCCGCCAACATCATTCGTATGCTGATGGGTAGCACGACCGGAATGGCGAAGCACCAATAGGCGTGGCTTACGGACGACAGCAGCGGAACGGCTCCGGCCACCATTCCCCCCAGTACAAAAGCGAGAACGACCTGGTGTGGGAAGGAGCTGGGATGAAACAGGAGATTTCCGGACAGCCCCCACACCACCCCGGCAGCGCATGCGCC
>JAIBFE010000255.1 GCA_019459705.1 Thiobacillus sp.
GCGCCGCCGCCCCCCCCCCCCCCGCGCCGCAGCCTGCGTCACCTTTTCCATCAACGCCTTGGTCATGCCCATGGCGTTGACCGGATACACCGCCTTGTCGGTAGACAGGCAAACCAGCCGTTGCACCCCATGCGCAATGGCCGATTCGATGACGTTATGGCTGCCGGTCACATTGGTCAGCACCGCCTGCATGGGGAAAAACTCGCACGAAGGAACCTGCTTGAGTGCCGCAGCATGGAAGACGTAGTCGACGGAGCGCATGGCATTGTCCACGCTGTCGCGATCCCGCACATCGCCGATATAGAACTTGATTTTTGGATTGGCCAATGCAACCCGCATGTGCTCCTGCTTCAACTCGTCACGCGAGAAAATGCGGACTTCGCGGCAGTCGCGCGACTTCAGATAGTCGAGAAACTCGTGGCCAAAGGAACCCGTTCCTCCTGTAATCAACACGGTGCTGCCAGCGAATGGGTTGCGTTCTGTCATCTTGAATGTTTTCTTTCCTGTATGGCGTCTTCTAGCCAGGTTTCCAATTGGTCGAACAGGCGAGTCCGGTCGAAATTCGCTTCGTAATAGTTTCGCCCGTTCAGGCCCATTGCCTTGCGTTCTGTGTCGGACATGGCGGCCAGATTCTTGACCTGTGCAGCCAGGCCATCGGCATCGCCCGCCGGACAGGTGAGCCCAGCCCCGGATTCCCGGACGATGCGTGCCCCCTCCCCGTCCAGCATGGCCAGAATGGGGCGGGCGCAGGCAAGATAGGATTGTAGCTTGCCCGGTATGGTCAGCGCGAAGATCGGCTCCCGTTTGAGGGGCAGCAGCAGCACATCGGCTGCCGCATAAAAATGCGGCATGGCCTCCAGGGGATGGCGACCCAGAAAATGCACCTGCGACAAGCCTCGCCGCTGCACCTCCTCTTTTGCCCACGCCGCCATGCGGCCGTCACCTACGATCAACCACTGAATGTCGGTGCGATCCCGCAACAGTTCGGCCGCTTTCAGAACGGCGGGTAAATCCTGCGCTTCCCCGATATTGCCGGCAAAGAGCACCTTGAAGCCTTCCGGCAACGGCGGCAGCAAGGTGGCATCCGCCTGCTGCAAAGGCTGGAACAGCGACTCGCCCCAGCTGGGGAAATACAGAATCCTTGAATCCGGCACCCCATGGCGTGCGATCTCCGGCACGAACGCACGCGACTGCACCAACACACGCGAACAGTTCCGATAGACCCATTTCACCAGACGGTCGACCACATGCAATATCCTCGGGGAGCGCACCCCGCCCGCAGCGGTCAGCGACTCGGGCCACAAATCGAGCACCCAAAACAGAATGGGCGCGTTGAACCGCCGGCTCGCAACAATGGCCGGGATGCCTACTGTAATGGGGGAAACTTCGAATACGAAGACGGCATCAAACGGACCACGCAAACGGAGACGGGCCACGATACTGGCGAACCAGGCAAACGACAGGTAGTTCAATCCCAATCGGATGCCGCCGCCACGTCCGCGCGCCCACAAGGGTGCGCGCACAATCTCCACCCCACGCCACATCTCCCGGGCACGTCGGAAAAGGCCATATCCTTCGAAAAACTGTCCGGCCGGGTAATTGGGTATACCCGTCAGCACAGTCACGTCATGCCCACGGGTTTTGAGCGCTTCCGCAAGATCGTTGATACGAAAATTCTCGGGCCAGAAATACTGGGAGACGATCAGGAGCTTCATTGATTGGTGGCACGTCCTCTGCTCGTTCGAGCCAGAATCCGCTGATACATATCCTGGAAGCGCCCCACAATGACTTCCCAGGTAAAGTTTTGTCGCACATGGGCTTGCAAGCGCGCGCCCATGCCCTTCAAGGCTGAACGGTCAGTCAAAAGACTATCCAAGCCAACAGCCAGATCATTGACGGTCGCCGCAACAACCTGCCCCCCGCCCACCGTCGCCACTTCGTCAAAGCCGCAACGATTGGTCAGTAGAACCGGCGTCCCGACGATGCCCGCCTCCAGCACAACTATCGACATGGCTTCCTGCCGCGACGGAATAACCAGAAGATCAGCGGCGCGATAAGCCTCGGCCTTGTCACGCCCTGCGACATAACCAATGAAATGCACGCGATCAGCCAGCCCTCGCTCCTGGGTCATCTTTTGTAGTGAGCCCAACAGGCCACCATCCGGGCCGGCGAAAACCAGGTGGAGTTCGGGATGCTTGTGCGCAATGGAGCAGAAGGCTTCAAGCAGCAGGTCAGGCCCCTTGATGGGATTGAGCCGCCCCATGAACAGGATAAATGGAGCGGCCCCCAGGCCAAAACGGTCAGCAAACTGGTTCACCCCATCGACACTGAAATCGGCCTCATTGATTCCGTTTGGAATAACCGTGACCTGCGACGCCTCCACGCCATAGCGCGCATAGGCAGGAATCTCGTCTGGCGTAACGGCAATGTGCCCTGCCGCCTCGCGCACGACCCGATAGCCGATGAGAATATTGAACAGCTGCTTGATCCAGCGTGAGCGGCCAAACAGCGGCAACTCCCCGGCCGGGCACACGACATAAGGCGTTCCAGTCTGTCGAGCCAGGAGGGTCACCAGCACATTCAGCATGCTCCAGTGCCCCATGAGGTGTATCACGTCGACGCTGACCACCAGCGCTTTCAGCTGGCGCCAGGAAAATTTAACGACAAAGAAACGTTTTGAAATACACGGCAACGCGATCACCCGGACATCGC
The DNA here is from genome assembly GCA_019459705.1 of Thiobacillus sp. Taxonomy (GTDB): domain Bacteria; phylum Pseudomonadota; class Gammaproteobacteria; order Burkholderiales; family Thiobacillaceae; genus Thiobacillus. Next base: position 2,713 of record JAIBFE010000255.1, read on the forward strand.
CCAGCTGCCTGATGCGATCAGCAGTTAGACCAATATCGGTGGTGAGAATGGCACACTCAACCCCCGCGCGCGCCAGCGACCGGCTCATCTGGAAGGTACGCTCTGCTGTGCCTCCGCCGGTTACCGGATCAAGCAGGACATTGACGTTAAGAACCCGCATGGTTGGTCATGCCTGCAAGGGGCGGATATGACACGGAAATCATGTCCGGAATGCTGCCTTCCCGAACTGGATGAACGCTTCCACATCCAGCGCACACAAGAGTTTCACCTTCACGGTGCAAACTTTCACCTTTGCAAATCGGGCAACGCATCAGTGAAATCAGGTCAATGTGCCTATTACGCCCACGCTGGGAAAGCAGGGAACGCAAACCACTTAGCAGATAGTTCCTCGCTCCCCTGCTGGCAGGCTGAGAAACCGCAGACGTCTCAGGGGGCACCCAGGCAGCATCTACACCGGGATTTAATATCTCGTGATCGATACGATCGGACCAGTAGTAACGCACATGGAAATCGAATGGATGGTGCGGAATCGCCTCACCGGCCACCCATGACTTAGCCCGCTGTTCATAGAGTTCAACCAGATCCGGATCCACGCACCAGTCGGGTTTCTTGCGGATTATCAGCCGGTTCTTGCGCACGGTAACCTCCAGGCGATGATCATGGTATGGGTTCACTCGCTCCATGAAAGCATCCGGCGTCTCGATATAGCCGGCACGTGCCACACGTTGAAGTTCAGAGATAAAACGCTCGGGATCGGGGGAGTGCTCCAGAACATGGGACGCAATCACAAAATCAAACACTCCGTCACGAAAAGGAAGATTCTCGACGAACCCCAGAACAGTAGGACGATCCGCCACCAAGGGCGCCCAATGCCGCTCACGGGTAACTTCGTAGGCATCGAGCAAAACATTGGCACGAGCATAGGGGCTGCCACCCGATCCCACTTCGAGTACAAGCGCGTCCCGGGGTACTGGGCAATGCAATCTACGCAGTGCCCAGGCGACTTTTTCCATGCCCAGGCGACGGGCAAAACGCATAACAAAGGACTCAGCAAACAACGT
>JAIBFE010000281.1 GCA_019459705.1 Thiobacillus sp.
TAAACGGGCTCATTCTTCGCAAGGAAATCACAGCATGATCAAAGTCGGTATTGTCGGCGGCACGGGCTACACCGGGGTCGAACTGCTGCGCCTGTTGGCGCGCCACCCGCAGGTGGAACTGAAGGCGATCACTTCGCGCAAGGAAGCCGGCATGCCGGTACCCGAGATGTTCCCCAACCTGCGTGGCCGGGTGAAGCTGGCGTTTTCCACGCCGGAAGAGGCCGGGCTGGAGCATTGCGACGTGGTGTTCTTCGCCACCCCCAACGGCGTGGCGATGCAGCAGACGCGCGCGCTGCTCGACGCAGGCGTCAAGGTGATCGACCTGGCGGCCGACTTCCGCATCAAGGACATCGCGGTGTGGGAAAAGTGGTACAAGATGGAACACGCCTGCCCCGACCTGGTGGCCGAGGCAGTGTACGGACTGCCCGAGCTCAATCGCGACAAGATCAAGGGTGCGCGGCTGATCGCCAACCCCGGCTGCTATCCGACTGCGGTGCAACTGGGCTTTCTGCCGTTGCTGGAGTCCGGCGCGGTCGATACCGGTTTTCTGGTAGCAGACGCCAAGTCGGGCGTGTCCGGCGCCGGGCGCAAGCCGGAAACCCATATCCTGTTCGCCGAGGCGGCAGACAACTTCAAGGCCTATGCCGTTGGCGGCCATCGCCACTGGCCGGAGATCAAGCAGGGGTTGGACAGCTTCGCCGGCAAGCCGGTGGACTTCACCTTCGTGCCGCACCTGACGCCGCTGATCCGCGGCATCCACGCGACCCTGTACGCGAAGGTGAGCGCTGACGTCGACCTGCAAAGCCTGTTCGAAAAGCGTTACGCAGGCGAGGCCTTTGTCGACGTGATGCCGGCGGGCGCGCACCCGGAAACCCGTTCGGTGCGTGGCGCCAATGTCTGCCGCATCGCCGTGCACCGGCCGCAGGGCGGCGACACCGTGGTGGTGCTGTCGGTGATCGATAACCTGGTCAAGGGGGCGGCGGGGCAGGCTGTGCAGAACATGAATATCCTGTTCGATCTGCCCGAGGATACGGCGCTGGCCGACGTCGGCATGCTGCCCTGATCGTTGTTCGGGGCAGTGCCTGCCCGGGCGGAACTCCGTGGCCAGAGCAGGGTCTTTGCTTGACGCAGGGCGGGTGATGCGGATAATCACCTCACACATTTTCAAGGAGCACCACCATGAATGCAGCAACCGAAATGGAAACCCCGCTGGTCTTCACCGATAGCGCAGCCAGCAAAGTCAAAAGCCTGATCGACGAGGAAGGCAACCCCGACCTGAAACTGCGCGTGTTCGTGTCCGGCGGCGGCTGTTCCGGTTTCCAGAACGGCTTCACCTTCGACGAAGCGCAGAATGCCGACGACACCGTGATGGTGAAGAACGGCGTGACCCTGCTGGTCGATTCGATGAGCTTCCAGTATCTGGTGGGCGCCGAGATCGACTACTCGGAAGGCCTGGAAGGCGCGCAGTTCGTGATCAAGAACCCGAACGCCACCACCACCTGCGGCTGCGGCTCGTCGTTCTCGGCGTAAGCACTGCCAGCGCAACAAAAAAGCGGCCAAGGCCGCTTTTTTTATTGGGATATTGCGACTTCGGCCGCTTTTTTGTTTCCGGTGCCAGATTTCAGGCCGGGTAAATCGCGCCCAGGATGCGTTCGCCCCGCGCGCCGGTGACTGCCGGCAGGTTGCCCGGCGCATGATGTAGCGTCTGCCGTGCCAGCCAGGCAAAAGCGAGGGCTTCCACCCAGTCCGGATCAATGCCCAGTTGAGTGGTGGTCGCCACCCGGACGTTCGGCAGATGGGCGCGAATGCGCTGCATCAGCGCGCTGTTGTGCGCACCGCCGCCGCAGACGTAGAGCTCCTGCGCACCTTTGCATTCATGGTTCACTGCGTCGCAAAGGCTCTGGACGGTGAATTCGAGCAGGGTGGCCTGCACGTCGGCCGGGTCGATCGTTTCGTTCAGGCTGCCAAGTGTGGCGTCAAGCCAGTCCAGATTAAATTGTTCGCGCCCGGCGCTCTTGGGGGGAGGCTGTTTCAGGTAGGCATGTTTCATCAGGGCCTCCAGCAGGCCGGCGTGGACGGCCCCGCTGCCTGCCCAGGTGCCGTCGCGGTCGTAGTGGGCGCCGTGATGCTGCTTGATCCAGGCATCCAGCAGCATGTTGCCGGGGCCGGTGTCCCAGCCGTGTACCGTGCCATCCAGCGGCAGATCGGTGACATTGGCGATGCCGCCGATGTTGGCGATGACGCGGTGGATGCCCGGGTGCCGCAGTACCCGGGCGTGAAAGGCCGGTACCAGCGGCGCGCCCTGGCCGCCTGCCGCGATGTCGCGGCTACGGAAGTCGGCGACCACCTGGATGCCAGTGAGTTCGGCCAGCAGGGCGGCGTTGCCGATCTGCAGCGTATAACCATCGGCAGGTCGATGACGCAGGGTTTGGCCATGGCAGCCGATTGCACGCACGCTGTTGGGGGGGATTCCATCGAGCACGGCCTCGACGGACTGGGCATAGAGGCGCGCCAGTTCATTGGCGGCGATGGCGGCCAGATGGATTTCGTCGGGTTGCGGCGTGTGCAGCGCCAGCAGTTGCGCGCGCAGGTTGTCAGAGTAGGGCAGGTATTGGGTACGGAGGAGCCGGGGCTGGCCTGTGGGGCCTATTTCGGTGAGAGCCGCATCGACACCGTCGAGGCTGGTGCCGGACATGAGACCGACGTAGCGTTCGGTCTCATGTGAGGGGGCTGCACTCAATCGAGTGCGGCGAGGTTGGTGCCGCGCAACAGGCCCAGCTTGTCAGACCAGTTCGCGGTCTGTTGCAGGAAACGGGCGCGTTGTGCTGCGACCAAAGGCGGCGACCCCGGCAGTTTGATCGCCATCGGGTTCTGCGGCCGGCCGGCGATACGCACTTCGTAGTGCAGATGCGGGCCAGTGGATGCACCGGTTGAGCCGACATAGGCGATGACCTGCCCCTGGCTGACAGCACGGCCGGTGCGGATGCCTGACGCAAATGCGCTCAGGTGTGCGTAGTAGGTTTCGTACCCATTGGAATGACGCAGGATGACGAGATTGCCATACCCCCCACGGCGCCCTGCGAAAACAACGGTGGCATCGCCCGTGGCCTTGACCCGGGTGCCGGTGGGCGCGCCGAAGTCGACGCCGGTATGGGCTCGGTGAAAGCCAAAAACGGGGTGCTTGCGCGAATTGCTGAAGCTGGAGGTGACGCGGGAGAATTCCAGTGGTGAACGCAGGAAGCCTTTTTTGAGTGACTCGCCTTCAGGCGTGTAATAGTCTTCGCGACCGAAGGGGTCGCGGAACAGGACGGCACGGTAGGGCTTGCCAGCGTTGACGAACTCGGCGGCGAGCAGTTTGCCAGCGGCAATGGGCTCTCCGTTGCGATAGTTGACTGTGTAAATGACCGAAAAGGTATCGCCGCGGCGCAGGTCTTCGCGGAAATCCAGGCTGGTCGAGAAGGTTTCGGCCATCTGGTTGGCAATTTTGTCGGGGATGCCGGCGCTGTCGGTGGCGCCATACAGCGACGACAGGATGCGGCCAGAGCGCATCACTACCCGGGTTTCCAGCAGTTCGCTGCTTTCCTCGGCAACAAAGCCATCTCCCTGACGGAGAACGGTCAGCGCGGGGGCATCGCCACGATCGAACCGGATAGCCAGCAATTGGCCATCTTGGGTGGTGGTGGCCTGAATGCGGCGGCCGGCGCGGACGCTGGAGGCCAGTTGGCGTACTGCATCGGTGGCCAGCAAGCGCTGGATTTCCAGGTCGTCGATCTTGAGCCGCGATAACGCGCTGGACAGCGTGTCGCCGGATTGGACCAGGCCTTCGCGTTCGAAGGTGCCCTCACTGCTCGCGCTGGACAGCGCCGGCAGGGCAATGGCTTCGACAATGGTTTCCGGGGTGATATCGAGGGTGTTGGTGTCTGGTGCCAGCCCGAAAGCGGCAACGACGCCAAAAAGCGGCAGACTGGAGAGTGCAACCAGGGTGCGCAGGCTAAAGCGGCGTTCCGCTCCGGTCATGCGATCGGTTAAGATTCTCAGTTTGGTGAGCGGCATAGACCGTTTCCCTTCCGTAATCGAGCCGGGAGTCTACCATACATGGCCCCCTTTTGACTTTTCTTAATTCATTCAGCAGCTTATAAGCTGCTGAATGAAGCGGTATACATGTTTTACGGCCAGGTTTGAACAAACTTGACCCGTTACTAGAGAGGAATTTGATGCAGGACGCGTTGCGGGAAATCAGGCGTGGAGCCGACGAGCTGCTGGTTGAGGCCGAGCTGGTCGAAAAGCTGAAAACGGGTCGCCCACTTCGGATCAAGGCCGGATTCGACCCCACGGCGCCGGATCTGCATCTGGGGCACACCGTGCTGCTGAACAAATTGCGTCAGTTCCAGGCGCTGGGCCACCAGGTCATTTTCCTGATCGGGGATTTCACCGGCATGATCGGCGATCCAACCGGGAAGAACACCACCCGTCCGCCGCTGACCAGCGAGGCGGTGGCCGAAAACGCCAAGACCTATCAGGAGCAGTTGTTCAAGATCCTCGATCCGGCCCTGACCGAGGTGCGCTTCAACTCGGAATGGATGGAAAAGCTGGGTTCGGTCGGCATGATCCGGCTGGCGGCGACGCATACCGTGGCGCGCATGCTGGAGCGGGACGACTTCCATAAGCGCTACAGCAGTCAGCAGCCGATCGCGATCCATGAATTTCTTTACCCGCTGATCCAGGGCTACGACTCGGTCGAACTGAAAGCGGACGTCGAACTGGGCGGCACCGACCAGAAATTCAACCTGTTGATGGGGCGCGAACTGCAAAAACACCATGGCCAGTCGCCGCAGTGCATCCTGACCATGCCGCTGCTGGAGGGCATGGACGGCGTCAACAAAATGTCGAAGTCGCTCGGCAACTACATTGGCATCAACGAGCCGTCGCAGGAGATTTTCGGCAAGCTGATGTCGATCTCCGACGACTTGATGTGGCGTTACATCCAGTTGTTGTCGTTCGAGTCGCTTGCGACCATCGAGGGATGGAGGCGGCAGGTGGCCGAGGGCGCCAACCCGCGCGACATCAAGGTGCGGTTTGCGCAGGAAATCGTGGCGCGCTTCCATAGCCAGATGGCTGCGACGCAGGCGCTGGCCGAATTCGAGGCGCGCTTCCAGAAAGGCGCGTTGCCGGACGAGATGCCGGAGATCAGCCTGTCCGGTGTCGAGGGAAGCCTGCTCGTGCCGCAGTTGTTGAAACTGGCCGGGCTGGTGCCCAGCACCTCGGATGCGATCCGCCAGATCGCTGGCGGCGGCGTGAGGATCGACGGCGAACGCGTGGTGGATAAAGGCGTGAGCGTGCCTGTCGGCGCAACCGTGGTGGCACAGGTCGGCAAGCGAAAATTCGCCCGGGTTACGGTTATTTGAAAATTAATTTACGGAAAGTGTTGACGGATCATTTTTGCTCTGTAGAATGCGCACCTTCTCGAAACGAAGCGAGACACGCAAAACGCGAATCGCGCTTCTAATCGATTGATCTTTAACAATTTACAGCCGATAGGTGTGGGTGTTGTTGCGGTAGTTGGGCTGGCTTTGGTTGGTCTGACAACTAGCATAAATGCTCACACTTGAATGAAGTGCCGTTATTAATTTAGCGGCGCGAGTTTGAGTTGAGCGACTGAAGTATTAGTAGTAATTGCAGAGATTGAACTGAAGAGTTTGATCCTGGCTCAGATTGAACGCTGGCGGAATGCTTTACACATGCAAGTCGAACGGCAGCACGGGAGCTTGCTCCTGGTGGCGAGTGGCGAACGGGTGAGTAATGCGTCGGAACGTACCGAGT
>JAIBFE010000282.1 GCA_019459705.1 Thiobacillus sp.
ACCACCTCGGCCACATCCTTCGCCAGCCCCTCGACCGCTGCGATGCGCTCCAGCGCGGCGCGCGCATGTACCTGCCGGCCGGCATCGAACTGGCGCCAGCGGTCGAAGCTGCGGGCGATGCGTGAGGCGACCTGCGGGTTCATGGCCTGCAATTCGCTGATCACGTCGGCGGCCAGGGCGTAGCCGCTGCCGTCGGCGGCGTGGAAGTGGCGCGGGTTGGCGCCGCAGAAGCCGCGGATCAGGGCGTAGACGCGGTTGGGGTTTTTCAGGTCGAAGGCGGGGTGCTGCATCAGTGCGCGCACGTGGGCGACGGTGCCGGGCAGGCGCGAGGTGGCCTGCACGGAGAACCACTTGTCGATGACCAGCGCTTCGGTTTGCCAGCGCGCGTAAAAGTCGGCGAGCGCCGTTTCCCGTTCGGGCAGGTCGAGGTTGGCGAGCGTGGCTAGCGCGGCGATTTCGTTGGTCATGTTGCCGCCGGGGGCAAGCTGGGCGGTGAGGCGCGGCACGACCGAGGCTTTCAGATACCCGGCATCGCTTTCCGCCAGGTAGGCGAGGCAGGCGTTGCGCAGGGCGCGCTGGCCGACCTGCGCGCCGTCGGGGGCGTAGGCGGTGGTGGGGGCGAGGGCGGTCCACATGGCTTCGAGTTTGCCGCGCAGATGGGTGGCGAGGTGGCGGCGCAGGTTCACGCGCGCGGTGTGGATGGCTTCGGGGTCGATGGTGCCGCCTTGGGCAACTACGGCTTCGGCGAGCACGGCTTCGGCGGGCAGGTTGAGTGATTCGGCGGCGAGCGCGGGGTCGCCACTCAGGCCATCGTCGAGCACGCGACCGCAGGCGGCGACGAAGGCGTCGGGAATCCAGTCGCTGCCGGCGCCGCCCGCCGCGATGCCGGCGAGCAGGACACGCGTCGCCAGCCGTTGTCCGGCTTCCCAGCGGTTGAAGGCGTCGGAATCGTGCGCCATCAGGTGCGCGAGTTCGGCATCGGTCTGCTCGAATTCCAGCAGCACCGGCGCTGAGAAATCGCGCAGCAGCGAGGCGACGGGCGCGGCGGGAATGCCTTCGAAGACGAAGGTCTGCGTGGGCTCGGTGAGCGACAGCACGCGCGTGGTGCCGACGGCGGCCGGCTCGCCGGCGAGTTGCAGCGGCGCGTCACGGCCGTCGGGCAACACCAGCCCGAGCGCGACGGGAATATGCAGCACGCCTTCGACGACGGGCTGCCCCGATTCGGCCAGCCGCTTTTCGTAGGCGGTGGGTTCGAGGTGCTGGGTCAAGGTCAGCGTGTAGCGTTGAGTCGCAGCGTCCCACGTCCCCACGGCATGCAGGCGCGGCGTGCCGGCGCGCGCGTACCAGCGGCGGAACTGCGCGAGATCGACGCCGGAGGCGTCCTGCATCGCCGCGACGAAGTCGTCGCAGGTGACGGCCTGGCCGTCGTGGCGCTGGAAGTACAAATCCATGCCGCGCCGGAAGCCGTCGCGCCCGAGCAGGGTGTGCATCATGCGGATGACTTCTGCCCCCTTGTTGTAGACGGTGGCGGTGTAGAAGTTGTTGATCTCGGCGTAGGAGGCGGGCCGGATCGGGTGCGCCATCGGCCCCGCGTCTTCGGGGAACTGGCCGATGCGCAGGGCACGCACTTCCTGGATGCGGGTGACTGCGCGCGAATGCGTGTCGGCGCCGAATTCCTGGTCGCGGAACACGGTGAGGCCTTCCTTCAGCGACAGCTGGAACCAGTCGCGGCAGGTGACGCGGTTGCCGGTCCAGTTGTGGAAATAC
>JAIBFE010000299.1 GCA_019459705.1 Thiobacillus sp.
GTGTTGTCGCGCAGGTAGTTGAAGTGGGACACGCCACCTTCGTCGGCGCGCAGGTATTTCACCGGCGCGGGCAGATTGATCGGGCGCACGCCGCGCCAGCACAATCGCACCACGGCCTCGGGGTCGAAGTCGAAGCGGCGCATCCAGCGCTGGCCGCGCATCACCTGACGCAGGGGGTCGATGGGATAGACGCGAAAGCCGTAGAGCGAATCGCCGATGCCCGCCCACAGCGTTTCCAGGTTGGCCCAGCCGTTGGATATCTTGCGCCCCTGCACGCGCAGCGCAGGGGCGTCGGCATCGAACACCGGCTTGCCGAGGACCATCGCCCCGGGTGCCTGTTGCGAGGCGGCCATGAAGGCCGGGATGAGATCGGCCGGATGCTGGCCGTCGGAGTCCATCGTCAGGGCGTGCGTGTAGCCCTGCTGCGCGGCCAGCTCTAGACCGTGCAGCACGGCACCGCCCTTGCCGGCGTTTGCGGGCAGCACCCACACCTTCAGATGAGGGTCGTTCGCCGCCATGTCCTGCAGGCCTTCGGCGGTGCCGTCGCTGCTGCCGTCCACCACCACCCACACCGGCGCCCACTGGGCGCGGGCGGCGCGCACCGTTTCGTAGACCTGGGGGCCCGGGTTATAGCTGGGGATCAGCACCAGGTGGCTGGCGGAAACCTTCCGGTCGAGTGTCATCAGAGCCCAACCGCACGGGATTCGGCGGCCTGCGGTGCGTCGGGCGGCAGGAAATGCGGGGCATCGCGCAGCTCATCGATGAAGTAGCGCTCCAGGTCCTCGGTAAAGGTTCCGGCTTTTTCCGGCGGCGCGAAGCGGCGGCCGAGGCGAACGCGATAGGTGATCGGCATCGTCGGACGGCGGAACAGCGGCCAGCCCTTGCCAAGGTAGGCCGAGTCGGTCTCGATGAACACGGTCTGGATCGGCACCCGGGCCCGGCTGGCGATGAGCGCGGCGGTGCCCTTGCAGACGTTGACCGGCCAGCGGGTGGTGCGAGTGCCTTCGGGAAAGATCAACAACTGGCTGCCGCTTTTCAACTCGGCCACGGATTGCCTGATCATGCTCAGCTGCGCGTCGTTGCGGATGTAGCCGGCCAGGCGGGCGCCGGCGCCGAGGAAAACGTTGTCGACGATATCGACCTTCATGATGCAGGCCATGTTGGGCAGGCGCGAGATGACCATCAGGGCATCGAGCAGACAGGGGTGGTTGGGGGCGACGATCATCGGGCCTTCATCACGCAGCGAGTCGAGTGCGGAAAGGTCGAAGCGGCAGGCCCCGATGAGGGACAGCGCGCCGAGGTAGATGCGAAAGCCGGTGGTGGTGGCCCAGCGCCCGAGCGGGACGGCCCAGCGCTTCGGCAGGACGTAATAGAGCGGCACGGACAGCGTCGACCAGGTCAGCGAAATCGCGCCGAGCAGCACCAGGCCGAACCACAGGGCAAAATATTCGTAGAGCCGATGCAGCCAGCGTCGCGGCAGGCTGGACGGCGAAAGCAGGGCTGCGTTCACTCGATCGCCTCGACGCGGGTGGACGACTCGCCGAGGATCCAGGCGATGCCGACGCCGGCGGCAAAGTAATTTTCACTCTTGACCAGCGGGCTGTCGGCGAAGGCGGCGCCCTTGAGGCTGTCCCAACGGGCAAACGCGCCCAGCCAGTATTTCGGGTAGCGCTTCGACACCGACATCAGGAACTGGCTGCCGGCGTAGCCCCCCTTGGCATCGAAGGCCGGGCGGTCGGCGGTGGCGTATTGCGGCGCCACCGAATAGAAATATTCATGGTTGCGTTCCGAGCCGACCATCGGGCCGGCGAGCAGTCCCAGATTCCAGCCGGCCAGCCCCCCGACATCGACGATGTCGAGGTTGAGGCGCGGCGAGAACACCCAGCCGATGTCGCGCATTCCGTCTTTCACGGTGACGGCGGTGCGCACCGGCAGGCGCAGGTCCAGCTTGGTACGCCGGTCGGGGGTGCGCCACAGGTTGATGTCGAGCGAGGGGCCGAACTCCAGCGTCGGCTGCAGATCAGGCATGCCCTGCCGGGCCTGGTTGTCGTCGCTGTTCACCGGCAGCGAGGCGCCGACACTGACACTGAGTTCGATGCGGTCGCTACCGAAGAAGGTGCCGCGAACGCCGTTCCGGTCCGCCTTGAGAAAGGTGCCTCGATAGACGAAGTAAGGAAAGGGAATGGCGTAGAGGCTGGATTCATCCGAACCGCGATAGTCCGGGAAAGACAGGGCGCTGATGCCGGCGCCAAGCTCCCACAGGGGCTTTTCAGCGGCGCAGGCGTGGCCGGCAGGAAGGCCGGCGAGCAGCAGTGTAGCGAGGGTCAGTCGACGGTGGAGAGACATGGCATGTTCCCTGTTAAATACCCGTTAAACCAGGGCCGATGGCATGGCCCCCCGAGGCCTCGATTTCGACCAGCAGATCGGCACGGCACACATCGGCCTGCAGGAAGATGGCCGACACCAGCCCGCCGATGATTTGCGCCATTTCGCGGCGGACCGTCGCCATGTCTTCAGGATGTCGGACATAGACCTTGTAGGCAAGGGCATCGAGTCGGAAGTCGGCGTCCGGTGCCTGGCGCTTGGCCTCGGCAACGATGGCCGCGATGTTGTGCAGGCATTCCCGCGTCTGCGCCGCCACATCGCCGTCGTGCAGGGTCTGATGGCCGACGATGCTGGCGGTGCCGGAGATGAACAGCATGTCGCGCCCCCCCAGCTTGACCAGTCCCGCACGCGAGAAGGTCGGGCTGCGCGGGCCATACTGGCTGGGGTAATGGTAGGCGCTGACCTGGCGCGGGTTCTCGACGCTGATCACGTTCGTCCGCGCTGCCAGGAAGGCAATCTGAAGGCCGCCGCCAGCGGAGCCCAGGGCGCAGGCGGCGGGCACATTGCCGATCACCGAGCGGCCATGGGCCAGGAAAGCATCCTGGCGGCCGATATTGAACTGGCGGTAGCGCTCCTTGTGGTGACTTTCCTGGTTGATAGCGGGGAAATAATTCCAGAAGCGCAGGGCATGATAGCCGCGCGCTTCGAGCAACTCGAAGATGGACGCATAGGCGGCTTCGGTCGTGGCTTGCAGCGGCGAGCGCGCATCCCTTGCGACTTCGTCGAGACTCACGCTGCCGAACAGCAGGGTTTCGCTTTGACGGTAGCGGATGGGGCCATGCCGGCCGGATTGCAGCGGCTCCGCGCTATGCCAGACTTCACAGATCGCCTCTTCCCCGGCCGGCAGGCTCATGTCCACGGCCAGGAACGGCAGATCCCCAGCATCGAGCGGGAGCGCAGGACGGGAAAAACAGGCGCCGCCCAGCACGCTGCTCTGACCGTCACCGGCGAGGCGGGAAAGTCGGGACGCGGGCAGAACCTCCAGCCGCAGGATCGCTTCCGCCGGCTTCATCGGCAGCCGGCTTCTTCTGCCTCTTCCAGAGGGCGGATATTCAGCTTGCGCCGCTTCCACGCCGTGATCGTGCGCTTCAGGTTGGCCAGCGAGGTGAGGTAATAG
>JAIBFE010000308.1 GCA_019459705.1 Thiobacillus sp.
ATGTTGCGAAGTGATCGGCAAACTGTCGCTGATGGCGATACAGTTGGGCCGGGTCTAAGAACAGGTCGTCTAGCGTCTCTCCGTAACCGTTGTAGTTGAGTCATTCGCCCAGCGACTGCAATTGCGCCAGCCGGTCGGCAGACAGCTTGAGCGGCAGTCCAGCCTGACGCGCAGCATCGGCGAGGTTGTCGCCGAACGCGGCGGTCACCGCCCACGCCAGCTGCCTGCCCTGCAGATACTGATTGACCAGCAGGCTGGTGCAGACGTTGGCATCGGTATCGATGTGCGGCTCGAAATGCGGATGCGCCGGAATGTCGCCCGGCTGGTGGTGATCGAAGTAGCGGACATGTGCGCCTAGGGCAAGCAGCGCATCCAGTGCTTCGCGGTTCTTCGAAAGGGCAATGTCGAGCACGGTTATGCGATCACCCGTCTGCGCCTTGACCCGTTTCAGCAGGCTGATATCACGCTTGGGTCCGGTGACCAGTTCGGAATCGGCGGGGTCGGCCAAGCGCAATTGATGGAGGGCGCAGAGGCCGTCGGCGTCGCCGTTGAAAACGTCTATTGCTCGTTGTGCCATGTTTATTCGTTAAAATTGACAAATGCCGCGCCACTCTTCCGCCCGCGCCTCGGGTTCCGGGGGCGCCCCCCGCGCGCCATCCATGCTATGGATGGCAATGGTGTACAGCGCACTCGTGATATACGGCACCTTGTTCCCACTTGCCGAATGGACGTCGCCCATTCTTGGCTGGTCGAATCCTATCACGCAGGCTTGGCCAGACCAGGCGTCGCGCGCTGACGTCATGATCAATGTGCTGGCTTATGTACCGCTGGGTCTGTTTCTGGCGTTATGGCTGCGGATCAGGGTCGGGATGATAAAGGCAGTGGTGCTGGTCAGCCTGTTTGGCTGCGGACTGAGTTTTGCCTTGGAAGTGTTGCAATCGGCGCTGCCGAGCCGGGTGCCGTCACCCCTCGACTGGGCCGCCAACTCTGCCGGCACACTTTTGGGTGCGGGGTTTGCCGCAGCGTTTGACCCGCGCCTGCCTACGGGACGGGTGTTGCTGAACCTGCGCCGCGACTGGTTCGCACCGGGCGCGCTCGTCAATCTGGCGCTGATCATTCTGGGGTTATGGGCTCTGACGCAGGCGGCACCTTTTGTGCCGTCGTTCGACTGGGGCAATCTGAAATCCGGTCTCAAGCCGCTGGGCAACACACTGCGCCACCTGGAGACTTTCCGCCCTGTCGAAGCGACGAGCATCGGCTTGACTCTCTTGGCCTTGGGGCTGATTGCGCGGATGACCGCGCTGCGTCCAATCGCCTGGCCTTTTCTCCTCTTTACGCTGGGTGTGCTGCTTTTAAAGGTCCCCGTGGTGGGGAGGCAACTGTCGCTGGAAGCGCTAGTCGGCTGGGCTATGGCGATGGGCGTGCTGTTTGTCTGGCCACGCCATACCGCCGCGCGGGTGATCGGGACCTGCGCAGCGCTATTGACAGCCTATACGCTGATGCAATTTGTGCCTGGCGACACACCCACCACTTACTCTATCAACTGGGTGCCCTTTAAAAACCAGGTTGGCACGCTGGCGGGCATGAGCGACATTCTGCAAACCCTGTGGCCGTTCATGGCGCTGGCTCTGTCAGTTCGCTGGTTCACTCCTTGGCGTTGGCGTCAGCTGGCCTGGTTCGGCGGCGGTGCCACCGTGGCATTGCTGGCGTTTGCGCTGGAATGGATGCAACAGTCTATTCCAGGACGCTTCGCCGACATTACTGACGTGTTGCTCGCCGTGCTGGGCTGGCTGCTACCCTGGCTGTTGACCGATACACGCGGTCGTATTGTCGCGGTCGAATCCATGATGACACCACGGATTCGCTGGGCGCTGCCGGCCTTGGCCATGACAATCGCCTCGCTTGGCGTGGTCGGCTGGACCGTCGGCAGCACGATCCGGGTCGACACCGACGAGCGCGGCCGCGCCATGCTGCCCACCCCGGAAAGCCTCACACCCATCGCGTTGCTGGGATTTAAGCAGTCGCACCCGCGCTTGCCGCATCCTAGCCTGGAAGACATTGCCCGCCTGCGCGTGGAAAATCCCGGGTGGTTCGACCAGATGCGCGGCCACGCGCGCAACGGCGACTTCTATGCCATTACCCTGCTTGCCCGGATCGAACCCGGCAGCCAGGATCTGGCACGCCTGCATGACCGCTTGCTGCAGGAGCAATACACCTATCGTGGAGAGCAAGCCAAACCCATCGCGCTCGCCTACGACTGGCTGTTTGACCAGTGGAGTGAAGAACAGCGCGCCAGCCTGCGCGACAAGCTCGCCGAGGGGGTCACGTATCTGGTCAATTTCATCCGTCGTGACCGTTTGTCTCCCTATAACGTTTACTTGTACAACAGCCCGTTCCAGGCCTTAATGGCGGCAAACCTTGCCCTGTATGGAGACGACCCGCGCGGCGAACTCAACATGCGCTTCACCTACGACTTGTGGAAGCATCGCGTGCTGCCGGCCTGGCAGCAGATAATGGGGCAAAACGGCGGCTGGCACGAAGGTGGCGAATATGTCGGCATCGGTATCGGCCAAGCAATTTATCAAGTGCCCGCGATGTGGCGCACTGCCACCGGCGAAGACCTCTTCAAGACCGAGCCAGGGATACGTGGTTTCCTCGATTACATGGTGTATCGCAAGCAGCCGGACGGCACCGATTCGCGCTGGGGGGACGCGGGCTTCTTCGACAAGATCGTGCCGGATCTAGTCCCACTGGCGCTCGAATATCGCCATGCTGCCGCCTACAATATACGTCCGCCGCGACGCGAGACCGTGCCCACCAGTTGGCCCTGGGGGCCACTGAGCGACCCCTTGCTGCTTGATCCGCGCGCCCGCGACACGCTGCCGCTCGCCCGGCATTTTGACGGAATCGGCCTCGTCGTGGCACGCAGTGACTGGTCGGCAGACGCAACCTATGTGAGCTTCAAGGCAGGCGACAATTTCTGGTCGCACTCGCACCTGGATCAGGGTGCGTTCACCTTGTACAAGGGCGGCGGGTTGGCGCTCGACAGCGGCCTCTACGGCCCACAGTATGGTTCAGAGCACCACATGAACTACACGTATCAGAGCATCGCGCACAACCTCGTCACTGTCACCGACCCCAATGACAACGCCAGCTCGTCCGGCAAGATGGCGCGCAACATCGCCAATGACGGCGGACAGCGGCGCATTGGCTCCGGCTGGGGACTCGCTTCCGCACCGATCGACGTGACCGACTGGCAGGATCAGCGCGCGCTCTACCACACCGGCAAAATCGAAAGCTATCACGCCGACAGCGACAGCGTGGTGGTCACGGCGGATGTGACACCCGCCTACACTAATAGCCAATCGGGACCCGGCGAGTTCTCGCATCGCACACATCGGGTTGATCGCTTGTGGCGCACATTTATATATGACCGCACCGCCGACGTCATCATCGTGCGAGACCTGGTAACGGCTACCCAGGCCGAATTCCAGAAACGCTGGCTGCTGCATACAACCGGCCGACCCACTATCGATGGCAGTCGCTTCAACGTCGTCCTCCCCCCGAACCCCGCCCGCAACCAGGCTGGCGGAGAGCTCACTGCACACGTGCTATTGCCTGAGGGCGCACGCTTGAACACAATCGGCGGGCCTGGCTTCGAGTTCTGGGTGGACGGCAAAAATTATGACGAAAACGGCACACTCGCCGCGATGACCGCACAGCGCAATCAGCCCGCGGAGCCTGGAAGCTGGCGCATGGAAGTGGCCCCGCCGTCGCAGCGGCTCGACGATGAATTCTTGGTGGCGCTGGTACCACGCACGGCTCTCACCTCTGCCATCCCTCACATCCGCAAAATTCAGCAGGGCAAAGAACACGGCGTGGAAATCGTCGGCCATGAAGGAATCCGGCGCTGGTGGTTCACCCAAGATCGTAATGACGTCACGCTGGAAACGGACGAGGGACGCAAGCTTATCTACATTCAGCCGCAGGATGCGATGACGGGAGGCCCTCTCCTGCGCCAATTCACGCAGTGGTGGCGCACCCTATTCGATTGAGTCGCGGATGAATACGTAAATTACGTCAGCATCAGCCCGCGTCCCCAAGTACTCCTGGATCGGTCAATCCGGTTTGCAAGAGTTCGATTTTCCCGAACAATACCCGGGTCATGCCCGACACACTCTGCCGTCCGGTATCCACCACGATGTCGGCCACTTCGCGGTACAGCTGGTCACGCTGCTGGTACAACTCGCGCAGCTTGGCAAGGGGGTTCTCGGTCTGCAGCAACGGGCGGTTGCGGTCGTGTCGCGTCCGCTCATACAAATGCTCGGGCGTGCCACGCAAATAAATCACCACCCCGTTTTTTTTCAGGTTGTCACGAGTGACGGACGACAGCACCGCGCCGCCACCGGTAGCCAGCACGATCCCGGACAGGGCGGTCAGGTCGGCAATCACCGTTTCCTCGCGCTTGCGAAACCCCGCCTCACCCTCGATCTCGAAGATGACCGGGATCTTGACCCCGGTGCGCGCCTCGATTTCATGATCAGAGTCATAGAAAGTACAGCCGTAATGCCTGGCCAGCAGGCGGCCCACCGTGGTCTTGCCGGCCCCCATCAATCCGACGAGGTAAAGATTGTCTCGCTTGCTCATGGCGCCATTCTAATTGAGAGCAGTCGAATGGACAGGCACAGGAAAACGCAATGCGGGACATTCAGGACGAAAAAAAGCGCGGGACCCGCCCGCGCTTGGTTAAGCAACCGCGCAATCAGCGGAGCGACAGGCGCTCGTCGAGGATGCGCGGAGTCAGGAAAATGATCAGTTCCGTCTTGCTGTTTTCCTTGGTGGTGGTCTTGAACAAATTGCCGAACACCGGCACATCGCCCAGCAGCGGAACCTTGCTCACGGTCGAATCCTCACTGCCGTCGAAGATGCCGCCCAGGACCAGCGTTTCGCCATTATTGACGCGCACCTGGGTCTTGATCCGCTTGGTATCGATGGCGGGATCGCTAATACCCGAGATGAAGCGCACTGCGTCTTTTTGCACCTCAACAGTCAGGATGACAGAGTCGTTATTGAGAATCTGCGGATCGACCAGCAGGCACAGGAAGGCATCCTTGAATGTCACCGTTGCGGGTGTGTTGGCCGTGCCGGGCGTGATGTAGGGAATCTGTGTGCCGTTCAGGATCACCGCAGGTTTCTGGTTGCTGGTCATCACACGCGGATTGGAGATCACCTTCCCTTTGCTATCTGCTTCCAGTGCACGCAACTCCAGGCCCAACAGGTTGCCGTTGGCACTATCCAGCAGTGACACGATCAGGTTGGGGGTGACGGCGGGGGGATTTTGTCCATTGCCGCTGAATATACGGCTACCGCTACTGTTCGAAGCCGAGAAACTCAAGCGCGCGCCCAGATCACGGCTCCATCCATCTGTCGCTACCACAACCCGCGCCTCGATCATCACTTGGCGTGCGGGAGTATCCAGACGCGCCAGCAATTCGCGGATTTCCTGAATCTTGCGTGCAGTGTCGGTGACAATCAGCGTGTTGGATTTCAATTCAAAGGTGGCACGGCCCCGCTTGGTCAGGATTTTCTGTTCCCCTGCACCTTCAGCGGTAGACGGCTGCGTAACGCTACTCAACCCCCCTGCCTGTGCCGAACAGTTCACCGTGGTATTGCCCCCCGCGCTGGTGGAGGTCCCAGATGCGCCATACAGCATGGATTTCGCTTCATCCGCCCGCATGTAGTTGAGCTGGATGTATTCGGTAGTCAGGGGCTCCAGGTCAGCGACGGCCGACTTGGCTTCGAACTCGAGTTTTTCCTTGGTCAGCAATTCGTCCTTGGGCGCGATCCAGATCACGTTGCCGTTCTGGCGCTTGTCGAGGCCCTTGGTCTGCATGATGAGATCGAGCGCCTGGTCCCACGGCACGTCTTTCAGCCGCAGGGTGAGATTGCCGGCCACGGTATCGCTGGCAATGATGTTGAGGCCGGTGAAGTCGGCAATGACCTGCAGCACCGAGCGCACTTCGACGTTCTGGAAGTTGAGCGAGAGCTTCTCGCCGGTATATTTCACCTTGCCGTCGGCGGTTTTCTTCTGGGCATCATCGCTTTGTTTGACCTCAACGATGAAGCTGTTGTCGGCCTGGTAGGCAGAATACTCCCAGCCACCCTTGGGCTGAATCACCATGCGCGTGTTGTCGCCCAGGGTATAGGTTTCGATGACTTGCACCGGGGTACCGAAATCGGCCACGTCCAGACGACGTTGCAGCGCCTTGGGCAGTTCGGTGCCGATGAAATCGACGACCACGCCGTTGGCCTGCTGGCGGATATTGATGCCAGCCTGAGCGTCGGACAGCGTGGTCACGATGCGTGCCTCACCTGCCGCGCCGCGGCGGAAATCGACATCGCGAATGCTGTGGCGCGCCGTGCCGGGGGCCGCCTCTGCAAATCGCGGGCTGGCATTCACCGGCGCAGCACCCGCCCCCACATCGCCCAGCGCGATGAGCAGCGACTTGCCATCGATCGTGGCCTCATACTCAACTGATTTGTTCAGATTCAGCACCAGGCGCGTGCGCGTCCCAGCCTGCACTACATTCACGTTTGCCAGCGGGCCGAGATTGGCCTCGACGGTATTGCGTCCCAGGGCATTGCCGGTATCGGGCAGATCCAGGGCAATGC
>JAIBFE010000328.1 GCA_019459705.1 Thiobacillus sp.
CGGCCACAAGCCCAACACCAGCATTTTAGAAGGCCAGATCGACCTCGAAGGCGGCTACATCGTCACCCAGGGCGGCAACAAGGGCAACGCCACCGCCACCAACATCGAAGGCGTGTTCGCTGCCGGCGACGTGCAGGACCATATCTACCGCCAGGCCGTCACCAGCGCCGGCACCGGCTGCATGGCCGCGCTCGATGCCGAGCGCTATCTGGACGCGCTGGGCAAGACCAAGTGAGATGAAGCGCAGCCGCAGCGCGCTCGCGCCCGCCTCGTTCGAGGCGCTCGCCCGCATGCGCCGCGTGCTGCGCGAGCAGTCGGCCCAGCCCGCTACGCTGCATCAGGCACCGCATAAGCCCAGGGCCCCGGCGGACGGCGCCATGCTGTTCCGTCGCGCCGTCGCCGACGCCGTCCCCCAGCCCCCCGACGAACGGGCGGGCATCGCCCGACCGCCGCCCCAACCCAAAGCCCAACAACGGCGGGCCGACGAGCAGCAGGTGCTGGTCGATGCCCTGTCCGATCCGTGGGACTGGGAAGCCGCCGTCTCCACCGGCGAGGAACTGTTCTTCTCGCGCCCCGGCGTGCCGACCGCCGCACTGCGGAAACTGCGGCGCGGTGGCTGGGTCATCAAGGGCGAGCTCGACCTGCACGGCCATACCGGCGACGAGGCGCGCATCGCGCTGGCCGCCTTCCTCAACCGCTGCATGCTCGAGGATCGGCGCTGCGTGCGCATCATCCACGGCAAGGGCCACGGCTCGAAAAACCGCCTGCCGGTGCTGAAGAACAAGGTGCGCCACTGGCTGATGCAGCGCGAAGACGTCCTCGCCTTCTGCCAGGCCCGCACCGTCGACGGCGGCGCTGGCGCCGTCATGGTCTTATTGAAATCCTCTACTCGTTAAGGAAAGCCACATCATGAGCGAACCCGTCATCAAGGACTTCGAACTGCCTGCCACCGGCAACGCCACCTTCAAGCTGTCCGACCACCGCGGCAAGAACGTCGTCATATACTTCTACCCCAAGGACAACACCTCCGGCTGCACCCTCGAAGGCCAGGAGTTCCGCGATCTGTATGGTGATTTTGCCAAGGCGAACACCCTCGTCGTCGGCGTCTCGCGCGACAGCCTGAAGTCGCACGAAAGCTTCAAGGCCGAATTCGGGTTTCCGTTCGAGCTGCTCGCCGACACCGATGAAAAAGTCTGCGAACTGTTCGGCGTGATGAAGCTGAAGAACATGTACGGCAAACAGGTGCGCGGCGTCGAGCGCAGCACGTTCGTGTTTGATGTGAACGGCAAGCTGGTGAAAAGCTGGCGCGGGTTGAAGGCGCCGGGGCATGCGGCGGAGGTGTTGGGGTTTGTGCAGGGGCTGTGAAGTTTGAACTGTGTAGTTGAGAGCTTCACTGGACTGCTGACCGTTGGCCGGGGGTAGCCCGGCTGCTAGTCACTTTTTTTGCTTCGCCAAGAAAAGTGACCAAAAGAAGGCGACCCCGACAGTCCCGAGTTCCCGATGACCAAGCGCGTCGGGTCTGTAAGGGGAAGAACGTCAAAACCAGTTTGACCATGAGCTGCCGTCGCGAACCGGATTGAGTGCTTCGCAGTAAAGCCAACCAACTACACAAACCGTCCCGCCATCACCGGCCTGGTTTTGACTTGTCGCCCTTCTCAGTCCCGCCGGAAATTGAGCCTGCCGGACGGGCGGCAAAGAACTCGCCCCGCTTTATTTGTATTTCGAAGGTGAGCGGGGCTCAAACACCTTTGCC